>CAYRCW010000001.1:0-1080 GCA_964422895.1 uncultured Planctomycetia bacterium
AGCATAGATGCATGGAATAACTATCAATGTTAAGATTGTAGCGCATATTAATCCCCAGACAATAGTTAAAGCCATAGGTTTTAAGAATGGGTCTCCTCCCCAAATACCGTAAGCTGTAGGAGTCAGGCCCAATGAAGTTGTTATTGTTGTGAGCAGGACAGGTCTAAGACGTAGTCGACCCGCCTCTATTATAGATTTGCGCCGTTCTACTCCTTTCCTACGTAAGTTATTTATAAACTCAACTAGAACAATAGAGTCGTTGACAACTATACCGCTTAATCCAACGACACCCATAAGCATAAAAAAGCTTAATGGAAGTCCGTGGATTAAAAATGCCCAAATTACCCCTATTAGTCCGAAAGGTATAGCCATCATGACAATGAATGGCTGAATAAGTGAATTAAAATTAGCGGCTAGGATCATAAATATACAGAAGAATGCAATTGTAAAGGCTCTAATAAAGCCCTGAATAGATTTTACATTTTCTTTCTGTTCACCACCGAACTTGACTGTGTATCCGGGGTGTTCTTTAGGTATATCTTTCATCTCTTCAGAGAGAATCTTATTTGCTTTAAGAGATGTCATTTTTTTATTATCTACGTCAGCTCTTACTGTCACAACTCTTTTACCGTCTAAGTGGCGTATTGTAGATATAGCTGCTCTATCTTCAATCTTGGCTATTTTATTGAGAGGTACTAAATTATTGAATTTGTTAGGGATAAATATTTTATTAAAAGTCTCTCTATTGTTACGATAATTTTTTGGGAACATCACTAATACATCTATCTCTTCTTCCGCTTTTGTTGGTTTGATTGAGGTTGCAATGCCTCCTTTGAATGTTGAGCGGATATTTGAGGCAATATCTTGAATAGATAGATAGGCGCTAGCTGCAGCCTCTTCATCCACAACTACTCTTATTTCATTTTTACCTATTTCATAGTCTGAAGCTATATCGGTTACTCCAGGTATTTTTTTTAACATTAAATCTGCTTTTTTAGATATCTTATTTAGAATATTAAAATCTTCTCCTCGTATCTGTATGGCTATAGCCTTACCTGTTGGAGGACCCTCTTTTTCTTT
>CAYRCW010000001.1:1180-3707 GCA_964422895.1 uncultured Planctomycetia bacterium
CGCATCAATCTCTCTGTCTCGTAGAGATTGGTTCCGATAGGAGTTTCTGCTTTTATGTAGAACTGTTCAATGCCTTGACTTCCAAATAGCGTAAAAGGCATTTTCTTGGCAATAATAAAGGTCAAGATTGAAACTATAGATATTACTAGAAGTATGAGATAGCGTCTGTTTAAGGCTTTATTGATAATTTTTGTATAGAAATTAATGAGAGTTTTAAACCAAGGAAGGTCTTTTTTAGATTTAAATTTTTCTCCTACTTTTATTTTTACAAAATCTGCAATATGAGAGGGTAGTATTATTAAAGCTTCAAAGAGAGATGCGACTAAGGCAATTGTTACAACAATAGGTATTCCGCGTATAAATTTTCCAATCATACCGCTCATGAAGAGAAGAGGTATAAAAGCAGATATAGTAGTTAAAATAGTTGCAGTTACCGGTTTAATTACTTCTTCTGTTCCAAGTATAGCTGCTTCTCTAGGCGAATGTCCTTCCTCTATATAACGAGAGCAGTTTTCAGCTATAATTATTCCATCATCTACAAGCATACCTAATACTATGATTAGGCCGAACATGGTTATTAGATTTATGCTTATCCCAGCAAAACCCATTATTGCAAGTGTTGCGCTGAATGCAATCGGTAGACCGAGGGCAGTTAGTATAGCTGTTTTTGAATTTAGAAAAAAAAGTAGTACAGCTAAGACTAAAATAATACCTATGATTCCATTTTGCTTTAATACCCCGAGGCGTCGTTTTACATAGAAAGACATGTCGTCGATATAGGATATGTGAAGTTTTGGATTAGAATATTCTTTGTATCTTTCAACAGCTTTTTTAACAGCGGCTACTATTCTTATTGCATCGCCGCTACTTTTTTTAATGACTGTCAGTGTTATAGAGCGTGTTCCCAAACTTTTGCTTATAGAATCTTCTTCTTCAAAAGAAAATTTAACTTTAGCAACATCTTTTACATAGAGCCAGTTTCCTGTATCGTTTGCCCTTATAACAACGTTTTTTATCTCATCTACAGTATAAAACTCTCCTGTAGTTCTAATGTTAAACTCTTTTCCTCCTCGTATCTTTCCTGCAGGTATACTCATATTTCTTTTAGCGAGTGCTGCCATTATCTCTTCAAGAGAGATGTGGTATTCTTTTATTTTGGCAGGGTTAACCTCTATCCAGACCTCTTTGTCGCGCCAACCACTCTTAGATATAGAAGATACTCCTTCTATATCTTCTAAAGCATCTTCCAAGTTTTCAGCATCTTTTTGTAGGTCCCATTCGCTCATATCTCCGCTCAATGCAATATTGATAACAGGGATTTCGCCGGATGTTATCTCTGTGACCTGAGGGTCTTCTTCAACCTCGCTAGGTAACCCTCGTACTCTATCAACAGCTTTTTGAATGTCATCTATTACTTTATCCTTATCTTTAATATCTTCACTTATCTCTACTGATATTGAAGAGAGGTTATCTGTCGAAGAAGAGTTAAACTCTTCTATTCCATCTACTCCTTTAAGCTCTCGCTCTATAGGTGTAGTTACTAATTTTTCTACCTCATTAGGGGTTGCCCCTGGATAGACTGTTGTTATTATGACCATATCAAAAGAGACTTCAGGAAAGGCCTCTTTTCTTATTTTAGATATGAATAGGGTATAAAAGCCTGCAATAAGTATGAATATAGATATTAAATTTATTAGCAAAGAATGCTTTACAGAGAATTCGCTTATCTTCATAGTTGAGATATCCAATCTTCATCAAGTAAATTATTTTTTGTTATAGCTAAATCTACTAAACTAATGCGATAATCGTAAAGAGTAATTGCGAGTTTTAACTCTGCATTCAATAGGTCTTCTTCGTATCTTATAACTGTATCAGAATCAGATCTGCCGTAATTGAATCTCTTTGTCTCTTCATGAAGCTTATTTTGCTGCAATTCTACGATTGAATTATATAGCTCAGCCTGGTTTTTAAGGCTGTTTACGCTTCGTACTCTGTTGTGTACTTCTTTGAGTATAAGTCGTTCAACTCTCTTAAAAGATAGCAGTAGCTGTTCTTTATAGAGCTGTGCCTTTTTAAGTTCAGAGCGAGCTTCTCTGTTTTCTAGGGGAATATTAAAGTTTATCCCTACGTAAGTTTCAGAATTATTCTCTCTTGTTATGTCGCTCCAAGCATTGTTCTCGTTGCTTTTGATGCCATTCTTCGTAAAGCTTGCCTCTAAATCTATCTCTGGCCAGAGCGAGTTTTTCTTTATCTTTATGTCGATATTTTTAGATTCAATATTATTCATGATAGTTTTATAATCGCGTCTGTTTTCTATGGCTTCTTTTAGTTCAGTCCCTATCTCTTTATTTATTAATTTAATTTTTAAATTATCCAATGTCTCTATATTGATAGAACAGTCGTCTTCATTTAATAAGAATAATAGGTTGTTCTTAGCTAACTCTCTATCTAATCTTGCGATAAGAAGCTCGTTCTCTCTATTCTTTAAGTTTGCTTTAACTGCGAATATATCTACTTCCTCTGCTAG
>CAYRCW010000001.1:3807-10364 GCA_964422895.1 uncultured Planctomycetia bacterium
ATTGCAACTGTAGATAGATTTGATGATGTTCTCGTATCGTTTGCTTCAAGAGCTATTGTTGATCCGGTTGGCAGATCTTTCTCTAAGCTCATTGAGAATATCTTATTACGTTTACGAGAGTCATCTGTTGTGGAGGATAGTCTCTGTTTATTATCACGATAGTTTGCCTCTAAAGTTAGAAATGTATCGAATATGGATTCGGATTCTTTAAGATCTGTCTTGCTCATATATGTATCATATTTTGCTATCTGTATATCAAGTGAGTTTTTAAGTGCAAGCGCTGTTATGCTGTTTATTGATAAGGGCAATACTCTGCTCTGCTCTATATTTTGAGTTTTAGAAATTGTATCTTCAGGTAGCTTATTTAAAGACAGAGCTGTAGTGTTTTTAATTATTATAATAAATGCCGCTATTGATAAGATTAAAGATTTATACAGTATTAAGCTTTTACTATAGTGCATTATTATATAAACCAGTTGTGATCTTCTTTAATATATTAAAATAGTCTTCTCTCTCTTTCCCGGTTAGCTTAGAGAATAGCTCTATTATTCCTTTCTCTCTTTCTAATCGTACATCTTTTACTATTTTCTTGCCTTTGCTCGTTAATTTTATATAGATTACACGCCGATCATTTTTATCGTATATTCTTTCTATTGCTTTTATGGAGTACAATCTCTCTATTAATCCAGTTGTAGCTGGTAAAGATATATTTAGCTCTGCGGCAATATCTTTCATTTTTAAAGTATCTTGTACAGATAAAACATTTAGCGTTAGGTATTGAGGAAAAGTTATAGTTCCTTTTTTTAGGGCATCATTCTGGTTCTTAGCTATACCCCTTATAAGGTGAGGTAGTATGCTTGCAACCTCTTTTGCAAAATGTTCAACTTTCATTTTTAATTAGTACAATTAATAGTTAATACAGTTAATTATTACTAAAATTAAGTATCACATATTATCTTATATCTGTCAAGAGGTTCTGGTATAATAATAAAAAATATAGGAGGTATTATGTTGACAGTATTTAATTTTTTATTTATAGGTATCCCGATTCTTTATATTCTATTTGGGAAGGGAGCTTCTTTAACCGCAACAGGAGTCTTTTTTATTTATTTTTTAATTATAAAATTTGCTAATTCCAAAATGCAAATATTTGATATTATTTTAAAATCTAAGCTTTACTCAAAGGTTCGAGATATTTCTCAAAATAAATTATTAGGCTACCTTTACACTTTAGGAGCTATATTTATTGTAGTTAAGTTTTTTCAAAAAGATATTGCCTGTTTTTCGCTCTTATTAAGTCTTACCTACTTAGCTTTTAATGTTTTATTTGCAAGGTTTTCAAAGGTAAAGTTGTTAAGTCGACCTTTAGATGTTATGTTAATTTTAACTTTGGTTTTATATCTTTTAGCTCAGTATTTAGGGGATTATTTTGGTCTTGAAGACAATGTATTGAAATATTCTATAGTAGCCTTGCCTTTAATACATTTTTCCCTACGTTGGCCAGAAGAAGGATTTTCTGTTATTTTTTTTATGGCTTTTGTAGCCCAATTTATTAAAAATTCCTTTTAGCGATGGTTACGAGAGAGGTTTCTTGTGGTGGGGTTTTATATAAAAATACGGATAACTGTTTTCAGATAGCTCTTGTTAAGAGGTTGAGGAAGAACGGTTCAGCTGTCTGGTGCGTTCCTAAAGGTAAGATTGAAGATGGGGAGACTTATAGAGAGACAGCCTTGAGAGAGGTAAGAGAAGAGACAGGAATGTATGGTATTATTGAAGAAGAATTAGGTAAGATTGGTTACTGGTTTTACGATACTGAAAATAGGACTAAAATAAATAAGACAGTTAGATTTTTTCTTATGAAATATAAAAACGGCAGCTTAGAAGATCATGATTCTGAGGTTGAAGAAGTAAGATGGTTTAAGTTAGATGAAGTATTGAACTCTATGAGTTATGACTCAGAAAAAGATATAGTAGAAAAATCTAAAGATATATTATCAAAAAAGGGAGAATTTTGAGGTTCTTTATATCTTTATTAATATTATCTACAGTATTATTGACAGTAGAGGCAAACTGTGAAGATAAAGTTTTGATGCTAATCCCTAAGAGAAATTTTCGCGATGAAGAACTCTTTGTTCCTAAGGAGATTATTGAAAATTCTGGTTACAAGATAGAGCTGGTCTCAAGTTCAAAAGGGAGCTGCTTTGGTCTCTTAGGCCATAAAGTAGAGGCTGCTAAATCTTTAGATGAGGTAAATATTTTAGATTATAAAGCTGTGGTATTTATAGGCGGCATAGGAGCAAAAGAATATTGGCATGACAAAGATGCCATCTCTTTAGCTAAAGATGCTTTTAAAGACGGTGTTGTCTTAGCTGCTATATGCATAGCTCCTGTTACTTTAGCTAATGCTGGGGTCTTAGAGGGTAAGAGAGCTACTGTTTCGGATGCATTTAAAGAAAAGATTATAGATAAGGGGGCAATATATACTGGTTCTGGAATTGAAGTTGATGGTAATATAATAACTGCAAGCGGACCTTCTTCTAGTGAAGGTTTTGGCTACAAAATAGTTGAGCTTTTAAAAAATAGATAATTTTTAATTTTTGGAGGTAATTATGGGCTCTAAGAAAATAGTATTACATTTTCCTAAAAAATTAGTTGATCGTCCTATAGTTTGCAATCTTATTAAAAAACATAATCTAGAATTCAATATTTTGAAAGCCTCAGTTACTCCAGACGAAGAAGGTCTTTTAGTTCTAGAGCTTATAGGTCCTCTTAAAGATTTAAACAGAGCTGTCAAATTTTTGAAGAATAGTGGTGTTGCTGTCCAGCCTCTTAGTAAGGATGTTGTTAGAGATGACTCTAAGTGTACTCATTGCGGTCTCTGTGTGGTCTATTGCCCAACAGGTGCGTTATATACTGATAAAAAAACACAAAAAATAATTTTTGAAAAAGCTAAATGTATTGGATGTGAAATCTGTGTAAAGATATGTCCTACTAGGGCTATGGAAGTTAGTTTTTAATGCAGGATAAGTTTTACAGGGAGTGGGTAAAGAGTAGTAATGGAGTGCATTTCCAAGTCCAGATTGAAGAGACAGATCTCTTTATATCAACAGACAGAGATATAAAAGAGCAAGCTTATAGTTGTATTAAGAAGCAGAGGAAATTATTAAAGGATTATATCAATAATAATCCATCTTTTTTAAGATCTTTAAATCCAATTCAAGTTGATAGTTCAGCACCTCTAATTGTACAAGAGATGGCCAGGGCAGCTCTTGTAGCTGGGGTTGGACCTATGGCTGCTGTTGCTGGAGCGATGGCAGAGATTGCAGGTAAAGAGTTGAGTGAGCTAAGTAAGAATATAATAATTGAAAATGGCGGTGATATATATATAAATTCTACAGCCGATAGCGTAGTTGCTCTTTATGCTGGGGGCTCATCTCTATCTGGTCAGATAGGATTAAAGTTAAAGAGAGATGCTATGCCTCTTGGGGTTTGCACTTCTTCAGCTTCAGTAGGCCATTCTTTGAATTTTGGCAAGACGGATGCTCTTACAGTTGTAGCTGATTCAGCTGCTATTGCTGATGCATTGGCTACATCTATCTCAAATATGATTAAATCCCAATCTGACATAGAACATGCTTTAAAATATGCTCAAGAGATCAACTGTATTAAAGGTTTAGTTGTTATTATAGATGAGAAGGTAGCCTTTTATGGTGATATTGAGATTGTGAAATTATAATTCTGAATAATTTAGATATTTTTTAGCTATCCTATTGCTGTTCTTTTGGTTATAGTAATTTTCTTGACATGAATTTGCTCATATGCTAGTTTAAATTTAATAGGAGATAAAAAAAGGAGGTTGTAATGACTAAGAAAGAGATTGTTAATCAAATTGTAGAAAAAACAAGCTATAAACAGACTGAGGTTAAAAATATAGTTCAACTGACATTAGATACTATAGCTAGTGCTTTGGTAGCTGGAAATAATATTGAATTAAGAAATTTTGGGGTCTTTAAAGTAAAGACAAGAAGACCTAGGCAGGGACGTAATCCACGTACAGGCGAGATTGTTCCTGTACCTCAGAGGCGTGTTGCGGTTTTTAAGCCAGGCTTGGAGTTGAAGAAAAGACTAAAATAGAACCGATTCAATCGGAAAGAATGTTAACTTCTTGATATATCTGTCTGGTTATATGGATAGAAGGAAGAGGAAGGTGAAGTATGAGCGTTAAAGGTAAAGTTAAATGGTTTTCAAATCAGAAGGGTTTTGGTTTTATAACACCAGAAGAAGGGGCAGATGTATTTGTTCATTTTTCTGCAGTTCAAACCGAAGGTTATAGGACGCTTGAAGAAGGCGACGATGTAGAGTTTGAGATAGCTGAGACCCCCAAAGGTCCTCAGGCTGCTAATGTAAAAAAAGCTAGCTAGATTAAAAATTATAAACCCGCTTCTCTCTATTTTTTAGAAGAGGCGGGTTTTAAAATAATACTTTTTTATTTTTTTCAATGCATCCTTATGTTTAATCGTATTATACTAAAAAAGGTTAAGATATGAATTATAGAAGGTTGCGAGGTACAGAAGATATATTTGAGCCTGAAGTTGAGGTTTGGCATAATGTTGAAGCTATTGCCAAAGATACTTTCGAGCTTTATGGGTATAAGGACATAAGGACGCCTTTGATTGAATATGAAGATCTATTCAAGCGTAGCATTGGCGAAACTACCGATATTGTAGAAAAAGAGATTTTTCAATTCCAAGATAATTCTAAAAGGGTTATAGCTCTAAGGCCAGAAGCAACAGCCTCTATCGTCAGAGCCTATCTTGAGAACAGTCTTTATCAGAGACCTGGTATCGCAAAGCTTTACTATTCAGGAGCTATGTTCAGAGCTGAGAGGCCTCAAAAAGGAAGAAAAAGGCAGTTCCATCAGCTGGGTGTTGAAGCTATAGGTTCTTTGCATCCAGAGATAGATGCAGAAGTGATATTATTGACTCAGAAGTTATTTGATATTTTAAAAGTCAAAGAATATTCTCTAGAGATTAACACATTAGGATGCAAGGAAGATAAAAAGAAAATATCTGATTACTTGAAGGGGGAGATCAAAGGTTCACTTAAAGATTTATGTCCTAGTTGTCAGGTAAGATATGATAGAAATATATTTAGGGTTTTGGATTGCAAGAATCCTAACTGCAGGGAGAAGATATCTAGTTTAAATATAGATATTAAGAATGTTATCTGTGAAGATTGCCTTAAGCATTATGAAGACTTAAAAGGAATGCTCGATATCTTAAATGTTAAATATTTAGAAAATAAATATCTTGTTAGAGGTTTAGATTACTATACTCGTACTGTATTTGAGGTGTCTCATAAATGTTTAGGGGCTCAAAATACTATAGCTGCGGGGGGTAGGTATGATAATCTAGTAGAAGATATGGGTGGTGTCTCTACTGGAGCCGTAGGGTTTGCTCTAGGGCTAGAGAGATTGATTATGACTATTGGCGATAGCCTTAATTGTTCCAAGAGTTTAGATGTCTGTGTCGTTTTGCAGAACAGAGATCTAATAGATCAAGCTATGTTAGTAATTTCCTGGTTAAGAGATAATGGCATATCAACTGATATGGATTATGAAGGTAGATCATTAAAGTCGCAGATGCGTTTGGCCAACGAAAAAGAGTCTAAATTTGTTTTAATATTAGGTGAGGAAGAGAATAGGCAGGGGTTCTATTCTGTAAAAAATATGGCAACACATCAGCAGCAAAAGATAAAAAAGAAAGATCTTTTAGATGCTATCAAAGGAGGTTTAAATTGTTGAGAACTCATTATTGCGGAGAGCTTCGGAAAGACGATAAAGAGAAAGAAGTAATTTTAGCTGGCTGGGTATATAGGATAAGAGAGCATGGCAAGGTTACCTTTATAGACTTGCGTGATCGAGAGGGTATTATTCAGGTTGTATGCGTGCCTAGTATTTTAAAAGATAGTGCAGGTATTGTTAAAGAATTATCTAAAGAGGATGTTGTCTCTATTAAAGGTATTGTTAATGAGCGACCTAAGGGTACAATAAATGAGAATATCTTAACTGGCGAAGTAGAGCTTTTGGCATCTGAAATTAATTTGCTCAATAAATGCAATAATCTTCCTTTTGATATAGAGTCAGAGACAGAGGTTTCTGAAGATTTACGTCTTAAGTATAGATATTTAGATTTGAGAAGAGAAGAGTTGAAAAATAATTTTATATTTAAAGATAAAATTACTAAAGGTATCAGAGATTTCCTTCATGAAGAAGGTTTCTTAGATATTGAAACCCCTATTCTTACAAAATCAACCCCTGAAGGAGCTAGAGATTTTTTAGTTCCTGCTCGTCTGCGTACGGGTAGTTTCTATGCTTTACCTCAATCTCCTCAGCTTTTTAAACAGATTCTGATGATTGCAGGTTTTGATAAGTATTATCAGATAGCAAGATGTTTTAGAGACGAAGATCTAAGAGCTGATAGACAGCCTGAATTTACACAACTTGATTTGGAGATGAGCTTTATAGATGAAGAGGATATCTTTAGTTTGATAGAAGG
>CAYRCW010000001.1:10464-33541 GCA_964422895.1 uncultured Planctomycetia bacterium
ATAGAGGATATGGATTTTATAGATAAAGATATGGGTAAGGTTAGAGCTAGATCTTACGATCTGATTCTCAATGGTGTCGAACTTGGTAGTGGTAGCATTAGAATACACCAGAAAGATTTGCAGAAAAAAATATTTGAATCTATAGGCTTAAACGATAAGGATGCAGAGCGTAAGTTCGGCTTTCTGTTGAAGGCTTTGGACCTAGGAGCTCCGCCTCATGGTGGGTTTGCTTTGGGGTTAGATAGAATGCTTGCTCTGATGTTAAAAGAAGATAGCATTCGTGATGTGATAGCTTTTCCTAAAACCCAACGAGGTATCTGTCTTTTAACAGAAGCACCTTCCGACGTTGATGTTAATCAATTATTGGAATTAAAAATAAGAACATTAAAGGAGGAAAAAGATGGCTAAGAAAATACCGTTTTTTATTTCGATAGCAGTGTTATATTTATCTTTAGGTTGCATAAGCTTTGGAACAAGGGAAATTGTAATGCCTGATCAAGAGGTTTTAGGCAACCAGGGTTATATGGAAGGTTCTCCTTCTTCAGACTGCGGAGAGAGAGAAGTTACAAAGAAAAAGATCTATGAGATAGAGATAGAGATACCGGATCTATTTCAAAAAGATTCAACCCGTTCTTACGATGAAAGCATATGGGGCAATCAAGGGTATTTTCAGAAAGGAGCTACTAGGAAGCCTAATATATATATTGCTCCAAGAAAGAAGGCTCTTCCTGCACTAGAATTAAATGAAGAAAACGAAGATGTTGAAGAAGTGCTAAATACTATTAGTCCATGTGCCTGGGAACCTATAGATCCTACTGAGCGTGAGTATGCAGATTATGTAGTACTTGAAGGAGATAGTCTTTGGATTATTGCCAAAAAAGTCTATAACGATGCTACTAAATGGACTCTTATCTCTGAGAGTAATCAGGATATTTTAAAAGGACGCAAATATCTTAAGCCTGGGATGGTTTTAAAGATCCCTGTTCTAGAAGAAGATATATCTCAGTATATAAAATGAAAAAGAAGTTTTTGGAATTTGAAGGCAATAGATTTGCTCGAATTCTTTCTGACTGTTTTGGTAGCAATGTTAGATTAATCAAGATAGATTAGGTTCAGATATTACGCTGAAAAGTAATAGATGTATTAAATATTAAACATTTATGAAATTAAGAGAGAGAAAAAAAATATTAAAACTTCGTAAAAGGAAAGAATCTAGAAATTCTATAGGTTTAAAATTTTTCATACGACCATTGATAATATTTAGTACCGCAGTACTTATTACTGCAATATATCATTCGGGCGGAGAGATACCGCAGTTTAACTTAAGAGAGGGTGATATAGCTTTAAAAAATGTGTTTTCTCCTTTTAGTTTTAGTTATGATGTTGGTATAGATAGAAAGAAGACAGAAGAAGCGAAAGAGGCAGCTAGGATCAGCTCTGGAGAGGTTTACTCTTTTAATAAGGAAGTGTCTTCGACTATCTTAGGAAAAGTTGAAAATGTATTTAATTATCTCTCTTCTTCAACTGAAGAAGATGTGTCATATTGGCCTGAAAAATTGATATCCTCCATACCTCAAAAGTTAGAATTCAGAGATCTCTATATATTGAAAGAGTACAATCTAAAGTTAGTCCTAGAAGATATAGCTGAAATATTAAGAGAGTTGTATAAAAATATATATATTATATCTGATTCTGATTTCTCAAGGTTTATTTTGTCAGAAGCTAAATATATTTATGTAAAATCTGATAGTGACTATGTTCAACTTCCTAGAGATAGCTTAAAAATAGTTACTTTAAACAAGGCTAAAGAGATGCTCTCTTCAGAGCTTAAAAGAGTGCTTAAATTTAAAAATAGAGACTCAATAATGAGCCTGATATTTTGGAATTTAGATCCTGATATATTATTTTCTAAGGAGGAGACAGAGGCGCTTAGGGAAAGAGCGGAGAGAAAAGTAGAAGATGTATATATACGAAAGCATATAAAGAAAAATGAGAGTATTTTATCGAAGGGTGAGCATATAGATAGAGATGCTCTTATTAAGATCAGAGAGATTAGCAGTAAGTCTGGGAATAATAAGATTCCTGCAGCCGTAGGTCTCTTTATTTTCTCGTTATTATTTCTATCCTTGATTACTATCTCTTACAAGTATTTTAATATTAAGTTTTACCAAAATGTCTCCCAACTAATTTTGGTCTCTTCTGTTATTTTACTTACAGCAGCTATTGCTAAAGGAGTAGTGCTCTCTCCTTTGCCTAGCTATTTAATTCCAGTTGCTATGGGACCTATGTTGATAGCGGTTTTAGTATCTTTTCCCGTTGCAGTGAAAGTATCAATATTTGTAGCGATTATAAGTGGTATTATGATAGGAGATAATATAACACCTGCTGTATGTTTTCTCGTTGGATCTTTAGCTGGTACTATGGCTATGAAGGATGTCCGCAATCGCTACCAACTTTTAAAGGCTGGGATAGCTGTTTCTGGTGCTCAATTTGTTGCTTTATCTGGGCTGGGACTAGCTTTTGGTATGGATAGTAATATTCTCTTAAGAGAAGGTTTTATGGCTGTATCGAGTGGTATATTGGCAGCTTTTTTTACATTAGGACTGTTGCCTATCTTAGAGCATATATTTAAGATTATAACCAATGTAAGTCTATTAGAATATTCTGATTTAAACCACCCACTTCTTAAAGAACTTCTGATAAAAGCCCCGGGAACATATCACCATGCTCTTATTGTCAGCAGCCTTGCTGAGCAAGCTGCGGAGTCAGTCGGAGCCAATCCACTTTTAGCTAGAGTAGGGTCTTATTTCCATGATATTGGCAAGCTTGAAAAGCCTGAATATTTTTCAGAAAATATATCTTCAAATAAGAAAGATAGATCTAAGCATGAAAAACTCTCTCCTTCTATGAGCAGCTTGATTATTACAAATCATGTTAAAAAAGGAATAGAACTTGCGCAGTCTTATAAGCTACCTCCTGCTATAATAGATTTTATTGAGCAACATCATGGAGCTTCTTTGGTCTATTATTTTTACCATAAAGCTCTAGAAAATAAGACTCTCCAAGAGATAAAAGAAGAACAGTTTAGATATCCAGGTCCTAAGCCTCAAACAAAAGAGGTTGCGATAGTCTCTTTAGCTGATGCTGTTGAAGCAGCTACGAGAAGTCTTCAAGATCCAACCTCAGCTAGAATAAAAGGTTTAGTAAAAGAGATAATAAATAATAAGTTTATTGATGGCGAGCTTGATGAGTGTGAACTATCTTTTAAGGATTTGCATAAGATCGAGAATGTTTTTACTAGGTTGAGTGTGAGCATACATCATGGAAGAGTAGAGTATCCTAATGGTAAGAAAGAACTTTAATATTGTTGTATATAATGAAGATTCACCTTTAAAAAAGAGCAAGCTCTCACTCTATTTTAAAAAGATATTAGAAAATTTACCTAAAGCTAAGGACTTATCTTGGAGTGTCTCTGTGGTCTCAAATAAGGACATGAAAAGATTGAACAAGAGCTATAAAGGTAAGGATAGACCTACTGATGTTCTGGCATTCTTTTATCCTGACGGTAATCCTCAAGCAGAGATTATTATATCTTCGGAGATGGCTATTAAAAATGCTCCTGACTACGGCAATTCTACTCAGGAAGAGTTATTAACTTATTTAATTCATGGGGTATTGCATATTTTAGGATATAATGATATAAGAAAAGGTCAAAAAGATTTAATGTTTAAACAACAGAGTGCTATTTTAAAGAAGATATTATGAGAAAAAGAGCTTTTATTGTACGGCTAAATGATGCTGTCGAAGGACTAATAGGAGTTTTTAAAGAGCATAGAACGGTGCGTTTGCATCTTCTTATCGATAGCCTTGTTTTTGCTATAGGAGTGTTTCTTGGTTTGGGTAGGTTAGAGTTGCTTTTTCTTGCTATGGCTCTTGGTTTAATACTGTTTGCTGAAATGATTAATTCCTGCATTGAGATGATACTTGATTTTGTGCACCCTGGTTACAATAAGAAATTAGGAAAGATAAAAGATATGCTTGCAGGTACAGTTTTATTTATGGGGGTAGTATCCTTTTTCATTGCTTATCTCTTGTTTAGTCCTTATCTAGAGACTTCTTTACCTAGAGGGTTTGACAGATTAAAAGGTGCTCATTGGTATATTACTTTTTTCACTCTTGCTATAGTTGGTGCGATAGTTATAACAAGTAAGACTTTTTTCCAAAAAGGTACTCCGCTTAGAGGCGGCATTCCATCGGGTCATGCGGCTATGTCTTTCTCTATTTGGACTATTATAACACTGCTTGAAGCGAATGCTTTGCTCTCTGTACTCATATTTGTTCTAGCGGTGATAATATCATCGAGTAGAGTTAAAGAGGGAATACACTCCTTATGGGAAATAATATTAGGAGGATTGGTAGGATTTCTGGTGACACTTACAATATTCCAAATTTTTAGTGGCTAATGTTTGTAAAAAAAATACGAAAAAATCTTTTTGCTGGAATTGCGACAGTTTTGCCGTTAATAATAACTGTCTGGTTTTTAACTTGGCTATTTGAGATAGTTGACAGTCTCTTGTTGAATCCAGTTCTTAATTATATTAAAAATTATTTAGATTACCCTGGTGTAGACATAATTATTAAGATTGTTTTAATAATTGCTTTAGTGTTATTGCTGTCTTTTTTAGGTTTTTTAGTCAGTTTTTTATTTTTTAGAAGACTATTCAGTTTTTTTGAGAATCTCTTTCTTAAATTTCCAATAGTAGGAAGGATTTATAAATCTATAAAACAGATAAGTGATGCTGTTATGGGTGAAGGTAAGAATGTCTTTAAGAAGGTTGTTCTTGTTGAATATCCTTCTGATGGGAAGTTCTGCATAGGTTTTATTACTGCTAAAGCAGAGAAAAGTTTAAATGAAGCTGTTGGTTCTGAGCTGATAGCTATTTTTATGCCTACAACTCCTAACCCTACGAGCGGTATGTTGATATACTATCCGAAAGAGAAGGTTCAAGAGCTTAGCATGACTGTTGAAGAGGGGATGAGGGTGGTTATCTCAGCAGGAACTGCAATTGTATCTTCAGATGATTGAAAAGACAAAAGCCTTTATAATCAGCAGAAGAATATATCGCGATACCAGTCTGCTGCTTACTCTCTACAGTCATGATTTTGGCAAGATTGAAGGGATAGTGAAAGGTGTTCGAAAGATAGAGGATTATGGTCGTTATGATGGTAGTTTAGATCTATTCTCTAATTATGAAGTGGTTTTTTATCCTCGTAAATCTAAGTTTGCCCTCTTTGTGCAGTTCTATCTTTTAGAATCTTATTGGGAGAGTATCAGAGATTACAGCAAATTTTCAACATTATGTGCTGCTATAGAATTATTAAATCATATTATGCAGCCTTATCAGATTAATAGAGATATATACGAGTTAATAAATTTTTTATTTGAAGAGATCTCTACAAATAAGACAGATATTATTTTTTATGCTTTTTTAATAAAGCTATTAAAATTTTCTGGTTTTAGTCCTCAGCTTAATGGGTGTATTAATTGTAATGAGAAGATTAATTATGGCGGTTATCTTTCAATATCTGAAGGAGCTTTATATTGTTTAAAATGCGGCAGAGAGAAGGGTGGTCTAATTTCGATAAGCCCTGGGGTTATTAAGTCCATTAATTTTTTAGAAGATGAATCTTTTGATAACATAAAAAGGTTTCTTTTTACTTCTAAAGTGAGAATGGATTTAGAGAGTATTATTGTCAAGTTTTTAGAATATCACTTGTCGTTTAGTTCTAAAAGCTGGAGCGAATTAAACTATAATCCCCTCTGTAGATGATCAAAGATAATATTATTAAGAAATCTTTCTTTATATCTATCCTTTTTCATTTTGCACTATTGACTCCATGGGGAGGGATATTTAACTTTAAATCGGATCAAAGTCGGCCATTAAGCGTAGAGCCTGTAGTTGTCTCTTATAAGATTTCTAATCAAGAGAAGATCGAAGTTAAGCATGTTAAATTCTCAAAAGAACCTAAAAAGATTAAAGATAAAGATTTAGAGCGGGAGCCTTCCGAAGACCTTAAAGAGAATGTTGTTGTGGAGAGAGAGACAACTGAGCAGGATACTTATCTGATTAAAGAAGATGAAGTTGTAAGCCTTTCAGGCAATATAGATAGTGATATTGTTCCGGAAGTTCTTATAGAGTATTACAGTTCTATAAGAGAAGAGATAAAGAAGAAAGCATTCTATTATAAGCCCAGCGAAGGTAGAGGTGCTGTAACAGTAATTTTTGGAATAGATTCAAAGGGGCTGCTTAAAAAACTAGCTATTGATGATGTTAGGTCAACAAATAGAGCTAATCTTAGGGCAGCTGCCTTGAAGAGCATAAAACACGCTGCACCTTTCTCTCCTTTTCCTCCAGAGCTTAAAAATAACATCATAACTTTCAGTATAACAATAGAGTTTGCATTAGGAAGTAATTAAGCAATATTATTTGATTCCAATTTAATATATTTAGGGTAAAATTGACTTCAATCTATATATATGATAGATTTATATAGTTTTTAAATTAGGAGAGATAGAGATATGAAGCATGTAATTCTTATTGCTGATGGAATGAACGATAGGCCGTTAAAAGAGCTTGATGGAGCTACGCCTTTAGAGGTTGCAAATACACCCAATATGGACAACATGGCTCAAAGAGGGGCTTTAATTGGTGTTGTCAGAAATGTTCCTCGTGGTTTTAAACCTGGTAGTGATGTAGCTATAATGTCGATACTTGGCTATGATCCTAAACTATTTTATACAGGCCGCGGTCCTCTCGAAGCTGCAAACCTGGGATTAGAGCTCAGTGATAATCAAGTTGCCTTTAGGTGTAATTTTGTGACAGTTGCAGAGGGCAAGATGATTGACTACTCCTCTTCTCATATTGGTAATAGAGAGACAAATGTTTTGATAGAAGGATTAAATAAGAATTTTGGTAGTAAAAAATTTAAGTTTTATGCTGGCATAAGTTATAGAAATTTATTGATATCTGAAGGAATAGGAGGCGATGTTAAGACAGTTCCGCCTCATGATATTATGGGAGAGGAGATTGCTAAGTTTTTACCTAGCGGTTTAGATTCTGAACTTATAAAAGAGTTGATGTTAAAATCGCAAGATTTTCTCTCTTCTCACGATGTTAACAGGGTTCGTTTGGATTTAGGCGAGAATCCTGCAAATATGATATGGTTATGGGGTCAAGGCAGGCGTCCTAGTTTTCCAAGTTTTGATAAAAAATATGAAGTAAATGGTTTTGTAATATCTGCAGTTGATCTAGTGAATGGTATGGCAGGATTAATGGGTTTAGAAGTTGTAAAGGTTCCTGGTGTCACAGGTTATTATGATACAAATTATATAGCCAAAGGAGAGTATGCAATAGAGAATCTTAAAAAACATGATTTCTGTTTTGTTCATCTCGAAGCAACAGATGAAGCGGGTCATAATGGGGATTTAAGAGAGAAGATAAAGGCTATTGAGTCTTTTGATCGCCATATTGTTGGTCCAATATATAATTATCTTGAAAAGGATAAGGATTATAGGATCTTGATATCTTCAGACCATGCTACTCCTGTTGGTATGCGTGTTCACACAGAAGAGCCAGTTGCCTTTATCTGTTATGGTAAATATATAGATAGCGATATTAAGTTAAAATATTTCAACGAGAAGAATGCCCGTGCAACACTCCTCGAGTATACAGGACCTAAGTTGATAGAAGAGGTTCTCTTTAAATGAGCGGGTTGGTATTACTGCTATTTTCAATAATAGCATTCCTCTTAGGGTATCTATTTTATTTGAAATTTTTACTTAAAAAATTATTTCCCATATCTTCGGACATACAGACTCCAGCAGTAAAATTCAACGATGGTTTTGATTATGTTCCTTCTCGGAATTGGTTAATGTTATTTGGGCATCATTTTGCATCTATTGCAGGTGCAGCTCCAATAATAGGTCCGGTTATTGCTTTATCTCTCTGGGGTTGGGCTCCAGCAATAATATGGATTATCTTAGGTAGTATATTTTTAGGAGGGATACATGATTTCTCTGCTCTTTATGTATCTGTGAAAAGTAAAGGTGTCTCCATAGCCGAGGTTGGCAAAACAGCAATCTCTAATAGAACTAAAAAGCTTTTTTCTATCTTTATTTTGCTTACACTTATCCTTATTATTGGTGTTTTTCTCTATTTTTGTGCCAATACATTTGTTAATAAACCTGAGATAATAATGCCTTCTCTCGGTCTTGTTCCTGTTGCTATTGTGGTTGGTATTATGCTGTATAGATTTAATATGAATACGGTATATTCTACTATTTTAGGCCTGGTTTTACTTGGAGCTTTAGTCTATTTTGGCGATAAACTAGCTATAAATGTCTCTATCACAAGGAATATTTGGATAGTAATATTGATGGTATATTGTTTCTTTGCTTCTATTATGCCCGTGAATATACTGCTTCAACCTAGAGATTATCTATCTACGTATCTCTTATTTGCAGGTATATTATTTGGAATTTTAGGTATATTTATAACACGTCCCGTAGTAGTAGCTCCTGCTTTTATAGCATTTAATACAGAGAGCGGACCTCTTTGGCCTATGCTTTTTGTTACAATTGCTTGTGGGGCTATATCAGGATTTCACTCTCTTGTAGCAGCTGGAACAACTTCTAAGCAGATATCGAATGAGAGATATGCCCCTAGAATAGGGTATGGAGCCATGCTCCTAGAAGGGTTATTAGCTGTAATAGCTTTAATATCTGTGGCTTCTTTATCGGGTAGTACTTTTGTCAATTTACTTAAATCTTCTGGGACAATAAACTGTTTTGGGAAAGGCTATGGCAATATAGTGTTGCCTTTGTTAGGCTCTTATGGAGGAGCTTTTGCTATACTGATCTTAAATGCATTTATCTTGACTACTTTAGATACTGCAACGCGTATATCTAGATATGTGATGACAGAGGTATTTAATATTAAAAACAAGTTCTTGGCTACTTTTATACCTGTTATATTAGCGGGTTTCTTGGCTTTATCTGGAAGTTGGAAATCTATCTGGATTGTATTTGGAGCTAGCAATCAATTGATTGCTGCATTGAGTTTAATAGTTGTGTCTGGATGGCTTATTAAAAGAGGTAAACCTATAAGATATACTTTTATTCCAGCTATATTTATGCTTATGACAACTGTTTTTGCTATACTTTATAAGCTCAATCATTTTATAAAAGATAGAAATATTGTTTTATCTATCATATCCATTATGTTAATATTGTTAGGAATTTCAGTCTTATGGGAAGGAAGGTTTATATTTAAAAGAAGAGTGGTTTAGATATGAGTAAGAAAAAAGAGATTATTGTACAAAAATATGGCGGTTCTTCTGTTGCTACTGTTGAAAAGATAAAGAATGTAGCCAGAAATATTGTAGCCTACAAGAAAAAAGGTTTTAATGTTGTATCTGTGGTCTCTGCTTTAGGCAATACAACAGACGAGCTTATAAATCTTGCGGCTAAAGTTACTAAACATCCTCAAGAGAGAGAGTTTGATATGCTTATCTCTACCGGAGAGCAGATCTCATCAGCTCTTCTTACTATGGCTATACATGATATGGGTTATGAAGCTATAGCTTTTACTGGTTTTCAGATTGGAATCATAACAGACGATGCTTTTACTAAAGCAAGAATCATAAAGATAAATTCTGATAGAATAAAGAAGGAGATTAAGAAAGGTAAGATTGTTGTTGTTGCAGGTTTTCAAGGTATTAATATTGATATGGATATTACAACTCTTGGTAGAGGAGGTAGCGATCTTACTGCAGTTGCTCTGGCCAAGAGTGTTAATGCTGATATATGTGAGATATATACCGATGTTGCAGGTGTTTATACGGCAGATCCTAAGATAGTCGAAAAGGCTAAAAAGATATCTAAGATGTGTTATGATGAGATGCTTGAGATGGCATCACTTGGGGCTCAAGTCATGCAGGCTCGTTCTATTGAATTTGCTAAAAAGAACAGTGTTAAAATACATGTTCGTTCCAGTTCTTCTAAAAGAGAGGGAACAATGATCATGGGGGAGGTAAAAAGCATGGAAGATATTTACGTCACAGGTGTAGCAGTAGATAAGAAAGAGGCAAAAGTTACAATATGTGATGTTCCAGATAAACCGGGAATTGCTGCTTTAATATTCTCAAAGATAGCTAATGAAAATATAAATGTTGATATGATAGTACAAAATGTTAGCCGTAAAGATCATACCGACTTATCTTGTACGGTTCCTAAGGCGGATATAGATAAGGCAGTTAAGATTGCTAAAAGCGTTGCTTCTGATATTAAAGCAACAGAAGTTATAACAGATAATAATATTGCAAAGGTATCGGTTATAGGTGTAGGTATGAGGTCTCATGCAGGTATAGCTGCTGAAATGTTTAAGGCGCTTGCAGAAAACAAGATAAATATAGAGATGATATCTACTTCAGAGATAAAAATTTCATGTGTTATAGATATAAAGCATGCTGATAAAGCGGTAAAGATACTACATAAAGTATTTAAATTAGATAATATAAAGAGGTGATTTAAAGATGAAGAATAGAGCTGTCAAGATATATGATACCACCTTGCGGGACGGTGCCCAGACATTAGGCGTGTCTTTTACTGTAAAAGATAAATTAGCTATAACTGAAAAGCTAGATGGACTAGGTGTTCATTTTATTGAAGGAGGTTGGCCTGGGTCTAATCCTAAAGATGTAGATTATTTTAGAGAGGTTAAAAAAATAAAATTAAAGAGTTCTCAGTTAGTTGCTTTTGGTTCTACGAGAAGAGCAAAGATAGTAGCAAGTGCTGATGGTAATTTAAAGGCACTTTTAAAGTCAGATGTTAAAAATATAGCCATATTTGGCAAAAGCTGGGATCTACATGTCCAAAAGGTGTTTAAGGTATCTTTAAAAGAGAATTTGGATATGATCTTTGATTCGGTCTCTTTTTTGAAAAAAAAAGGTTGTTTTGTGTTTTTTGATGCTGAGCATTTTTTTGATGGTTATAGGGCTAATAGAGATTATGCTTTAGAGAGTTTAAGGTCTGCAGAATCCGCAGGAGCTGATTGTTTAGTACTTTGTGATACTAATGGCGGGATGATTCCTAGTTGGATTAGAGCTATAATTAAGGATGTTAAAAAAGAATTAAATTCTAACTTAGGCATTCATGTTCACAATGATTCTGGTATGGCGGTGGCAAACTCCATAGTAGCAGTTGAGGAGGGGGCTATCAATGTTCAAGGAACAATAAATGGTTACGGAGAGAGATGCGGTAACGCAGATCTCTGCTCTCTTATACCTAATATTCAATTGAAATTAAATCTCAAGTCTATTCCAGCGGCTAAGCTTAAAGGATTAACAGAGATATCTCATTTTGTATCTGATATCTCTAATATGAGGCAATCTGAAAGTCAGCCTTACGTTGGCTCTAGTGCTTTTGCTCATAAAGGTGGAGTACATATTAACGCTGTTATGAAAGAGTCTAGCACTTATGAGCATATATCTCCTGATTCTGTAGGCAATAGAAGAGAGTTGCTGGTATCAGAGCTATCAGGTAAGTCCTCTCTTGTTTTAAAAGCTCAAGAGTATGGCTATAAACTTCAGAAAGATAAAAATGTTACTAAAACACTGCATGAGCTTCTGCAGAGCTTGGAGCATGAAGGTTATCATTTTGAGGCTGCAGAAGGTTCTTTTGAGCTACTTTTAAATAAACACCTTAAGAAATTCAAAAAGTTTTTTACTCTAGAAGGTTTTAGAGTTATGGTCGAGCAAGAGAATAAAAATGAACTTGTTTCAGAAGCGACTATAAAACTTAAAGTTGGCAATAAAAGAGAGTATACTGTCGCCGAAGGCGATGGTCCAGTTAACGCATTAGACTCAGCTTTAAGAAAAGCTCTAAATAGATTTTATCCTGTGTTGAGCGAAATGAGATTGTCTGATTTTAAAGTAAGAGTTTTAGACGAAAAAGAGGGTACCGCCGCTAAAGTCAGAGTTTTAATACGGTCTCAAGATAGGGAGAGTAGTTGGAATACAATAGGAGTATCTGAGAATATCGTAGAAGCTAGCTGGAAAGCTCTTTTGGATAGTGTTGAGTATAAGCTTATGAAAGAGCGTAGCAAGGGTAGAATATAGATCTATGGAATCACGCTACAACTCTAAAGAGGTAGAAGAGAGATGGTACGGTATTTGGGAGAAAAAAGGTCTCTTTGAAGCTTCAATTGATGAGAATAAAAAGTCATATTCAGTTGTAATCCCCCCTCCTAATGTTACTGGTATTTTACATATGGGCCATGCACTTAACAGTACTATCCAAGATATATTGATAAGGTATAAAAGAATGCAGGGCTATTCTTCTCTTTGGATTCCAGGCACTGATCATGCTGGAATAGCTACTCAGAATGTTGTTGAAAAACAGCTAGCAAAAGAAAATTTAACTAGAGATGATTTAGGTAGAGAAAATTTTATAAAGCGTGTCTGGAAATGGCGTGATGATTATGGTTCTACCATAGTTAAACAACTTAGACGTCTAGGAGCATCTTGCGATTGGAATAAAGAACGTTTCACAATGGATGAAGGTTTATCCGAAGCTGTTTTAGAGGCTTTTATAAGGCTTTATGATAAAGGTTTTGTCTATCGAGGTAACTATATTATAAATTGGTGTCCACGCTGTAAGACTGCACTCTCCGACGAAGAAGTAGAACATCAAGAGCAGGAAGGGTTTTTGTATTATCTAAAATATCCTGTCTTAGGCGAGAAGGGTAAATTCGTAACTGTTGCTACAACTAGACCTGAAACAATGCTTGGAGATGTTGCTATAGCTGTTCATCCAAGCGATGAGAGGTTTGAGTTCTTGAAAAATAAGAAGGTCATTCTTCCTATTCTAAATAGAGAGCTTAGTCTTGTACGTGATGATATTGTAGATCCTGAGTTTGGTACTGGAGCGGTAAAAATTACCCCTGCTCATGACGAGAATGATTTTGAGATTGCAATGAGACATAATCTTAAGCCCATTGTCATAATGGATGAAGGCGGGATTATGAATGAGAACGCAGCTGAATATAAAGGTATGGATAGATTCTTAGCTAGGGAGAAAATCTTAGAAGAGCTTAAGAAGCAAGAACTAGTTGAAAAAATAGAGCCTTACATTAATTCAATAGGTCATTGTTATCGCTGCGATACAGTTATAGAGCCGTATATATCATGGCAATGGTTTGTTAAGATGAAGCCTTTAGCAAAGAAAGCCATTGAAGTTGTAAAAGATAAAGATATCAAGTTTTTCCCTGTGCGTTGGGAAAAAGTGTATCTTCATTGGATGGATAATATTCGTGATTGGTGTATATCTCGTCAGATATGGTGGGGCCATAGAATACCAGTATATTATTGTAGGGATTGTTATAAGCAGAGTGATATAGCAGATAATATGGGTTCTAATAATAAGGATACTAGAGGTATAATAGTCTCTCGCACTAAACCTGATAGTTGCCCTGATTGTGGCGGTAGCGATATCTATCAAGACGAAGATGTTTTAGATACATGGTTCTCTTCTTGGCTTTGGCCGTTCTCTGCTATGGGTTGGCCTAAAGTTGAGATTAAAGAACGAACTAGTAAAATAGCAAACCTAAGTGATTTAGATTATTTTTATCCTACTTCTACTCTTGTCACAGCTCAAGAGATACTATTTTTCTGGGTTGCTCGTATGATTATGGCGGGACTTGAGTTTGTAGATCAGATTCCTTTTTCTGATGTATATATTCATGGTACTGTCAGAGACGAGAAAGGTAGAAAGATGTCTAAGTCTTTAGGCAATGTTATTGATCCTTTAGAGATTATAGATGAGTATGGAGCTGATGCATTGCGGTTTAGCCTCATATCTATTACAGCTATAGGTCAGGATGTTTTTTTATCTAAAGATAAATTTATATTTGGAAGAAATTTTACAAATAAAATTTGGAATGCAGCACGTTTTATTATGATGAATGTTGGCGATTTAGAGTTGGGACTTAAATACAAAGAAGACTCAGTTTTCGATAGTTGGATTCTAACAAAGCTTAGGAATTTAATCCAAGATTTTAACCGATCGTTAGATAATTATAATTTTAATGAAGCAGCTTTTCTTCTGTATGAATTTTTTTGGCATACTTTTTGCGATTGGTATATAGAGCTTAAAAAGAAAGATTTATATTCAAAAGATAAAATTGTACAGGGTTCAGCATCTCTTATGCTCATTTTTGTTTTAGATAATCTCTTGAGACTGTTGCATCCTTTTATGCCGTTTATTACTGAAGAGATATGGCAGATGCTAAGGCCTAAGCTTAAGAGTGCTTATGATTTTCTAGGTATTGATTATATTAATATAGAGAGTCTTATGATTAGTAATTGGCCGAATATACCTGGCGATTTTGAAAATAAAGAAGCAGAGAGTAGAATGTCAAATATTATTGCAATTATTCAGACTGTTCGGAATATAAGAGCAGAGCTTAATGTTTCTATTTCAGAGCAGATAGGGCTTGTGCTCTCTTCTTCAGATTCGGAGTTGCTCAATATATTTAAACATAACATAGCTTATCTTGGTCCTTTAGCTAAGATATCAGATTTAAGAATAGAGAGTGACGATTTAGATAGGCCTCCTTATTCTGTTTTTGGTATAGCCGGAGATGTTAATATATATGTATTACTTAAAGGTGTAATAGATTTTAATAAAGAGAAGGAACGGTTGTATAAAAAAAGGGAGAAGATGATAGAAGATCTTGAGATTGCAAAAAATAAACTGAAGAACAGAGATTTTACAAGTAAAGCCAATGACTCTGTTGTTAAAAAAGTAAGAGACAAGGAGCAGATGTTGAATGTCAAAATAGCCGATATAACTGGTATAATAGATAATATATGAATGTTACTTCTAAAATAAGAGAGTTAATTAAAGCTGCTTTAAATGAGGATTGCTCAGAAGGTGATCTTACTACTTTAGGTCTTGGCATAGCAGAAATTAAGCTAAAGGCTGCTGTTATAGCAAAGCAGAAGGGGGTTCTTTCTGGGTTGGAAATATTTAAAGAAGTTTTTAATATTATTGGAGATGTTGATTTTAAGTCTGCATTAGAAGACGGTGCTCGTTTTGATGATGGATCGGAGATTGTGAAAATCGAAGGTAACTCAGATGTAATATTATCTGCAGAGAGAGTAGCTCTCAATCTATTATCTCATCTTTCGGGGGTAGCTACTCTTACTAGTGAGTTTGTTGATGTTGCCAGTCGTAGTAATATAAAAATATATGATACTAGAAAGACTACCCCACTTATTAGAGAACTTGAAAAGTATGCTGTTAGAGCGGGGGGCGGACATAATCATAGAGCAAACTTAACTCAGACTTTAATGATAAAGGATAATCATATAAATATATTTAGAAAGAAGTATAAAGAGGAAGACTATATTTTAGAAATGTTTAGGATGTTAAAAGAGAAATACCCTAAGAAAGAGCTAATACTTGAAGTTCATAATATTTCTGAATGGATTCAGGCGATGGAATTAGATTTTGATGTTATTATGTTTGATAATTGGAATATAAAAGATATAGAGTCTGCTTTGAGAATGGTTAAAAAGAGGAGATCTCAAATAGAGATTTCAGGTAATATTACACTTGAACAGCTTGAGAACATTGTAGGTTTAGGAATCGATAGAATATCTTTAGGGCGGATTACTCATTCTGCTCCAGCCTGTGATTTTTCTTTAGAAATTCTATAAGTAGATTAGTTTTATTTCTCTAATACATAGTCTTCTAAAACCAGTATATCTAATCCACTCTTTTTAAATATAGAGTAAGCATCTTTAGGTGAGTTTGCTATAGGCTCTCCCTTAAGATTTAAAGAGGTGTTTATTAAAAGAGGGATACTTGTCTTAGAATAAAAGTTTTCAATTAGAGAATAGTATGATGGGTTAGAATTTTTATTAACAATCTGTATCCTGCTCATTCCGTTTATATGTGTTACAGCCGGTATTAACTCCTTTTTTTTGACAGGTACTGTATAGAGCATAAATTGTAAAGGTGTTTTTTCTGATATACTTTTAATATCAAAAAAATCATCTGCTTTTTCTGCTAAGACTGAAGGAGCAAATGGTCTAAAAGATTCTCTGAATTTTATTTTTTCATTAAGTACTTGTTTCATCTTAATATTTCTAGGATCAGCTAGTATTGAACGATTTCCAAGAGCTCGAGGACCCCATTCAGATTTTCCTCTAAAATAACCTACTATTTTTTGTTCTATTATTGCATCGGTTATATAATTAAAAAGCTCTGCTTCTTTTTCATATGTTTTATAGTTTATATTATTTTCTTTAAGAAATTTTTCTATCTCTTCAGCGGTATATTTTTTTCCTAGATATGCATCTGTTAAGATATATCTTCTTCTATTTTTTTCTAAGCAGTGCCAGACGTATAAAGCTGCTCCTAGTGCGGCTCCAGAGTCACCTGCAGCAGGTTGGATGTATATATTTTTAAAGGGTGTGTTTTTAAGAATTTTATAATTTGCGACACAGTTTAAAGATACTCCTCCTGCTAAACAGAGATTATCTTGATTTGTTATAGCATGGAGATGGTTTGCTATCTTTATTAAGGCATCTTCTGTTACTCTTTGAATACTTGCCGCAATATCAGCAAAACGCTTACCATCTTCCATACCTATATCACTTATAGTTTCTTCATTGTTTTTATTTAGAATAAATTTTTGATCTTTCTCTCTAGGTTTTCCAAATAATTTTATAAAATTATTATTAAAACTATATTTTGTTGAATAGTGGTATGAGAAATATTTCATATTTAGTTTAAAACTTCCATCTTTATTTAAATCTATCAATTTATATATTTTATCTTGGTAATTAGGTTTTCCGTAGGCACTCATACCCATAACCTTATATTCGCCATTATTTACTTTAAAACCAAGAAAGGCTGTGAATACAGAGTAAAGGAGTCCTATTGAATGAGGGAAATCTATTGTTTTTAATATGGTCAAATTGTTTTTGTTATCTTCTTCAAAGTTGCTTTTGCCTACACCTAGAGTTGTAGTTGCCCATTCTCCAACTCCATCAATAGTTAAAACAGCTGCTTCTTTAAAAGGAGAGCAGAAAAAACTGGATGCAGCATGCGAGAGATGGTGTTTGGAGAATAGTATTCTATCTTCAGGTATGTTTAAAAATTCTGATATTTTTAATTTAATCCATAGCTTCTCTTTAAGCCAGTTTTTAGAGAGGTCGGAGAAAAGCTTAGCTGATTTTGGATAGGTTACTAGAACACTCTTTATAATACGCTCAAATTTTATAAATGGTTTTTCATGAAAGACAACATAGTCTAGGTCTTTTGAAGTAATATTTGTATAATTGAGGCAGAACTCTATAGCGTTTTCAGGGAAAGAAGAGTCATGTTTTATACGGGAAAATCTTTCTTCATCTGATGCTGCAACTATCTTGCCGTCTTTTAAGAGTACAGCTGAAGAGTCATGATAATAACAACTTAATCCCAGTATGTTCATTATTGTTTTTTAAGAAATGTCGAGATATTGTCTATGTTTTTTTCTGTTTTCCATTGGGCTGGACTTTTTAATCCTAGATAATCTTTAAATAGTTTAATTATTATTGCAAAAGGGGTTAATATAATAAAATAGCTTAAAAACAGTAGTAGCTCTATTATAATTGAAGCTATTTTCTGGGCTACTTTTTTGATTCTTCTAAAGAATGTTTTCATTTAGAAAAGAGCATATATGAAAGGAACAACAGCAGAAGACTGAGCTAGCCAGATAAGCAATCCAAGTAGAAGAAATATTACTACAATTGGAGTCATCCACCAAAGCTTATTCTCCCATAGAAAAGAGAAGAGCTCTCTTATTACTCTTAGCATAGATGACATCTTTTTAAAGAAATGCATAGTTTATTCTATCAATTTTTTTTAATAGTAACAAACTTTATTTAAAAGGGACATTATCACTTTGGGATGACAATTATATAAAAAATAATTGACACAGAGTTGGTATCTGGTATAATTTCTAATGCCTAAAGGACAAAGGTGTCTACTTAAAGAGTAGGCACCTTTTTTATTATAGGAAAGATTAGTGATTTTAAAGTAGAATATAGAGGATATGAAAGTAGATCTATCTAGCGTGGAAGAAATAATTGGGAAATATCGTGCTAAAAAAGGCGTATTAATACCTCTTTTACAAGATGTGCAGGCTATCTACGGGTATGTGCCTAAGGAGGCTGTAGAGCTGATATCTAAAGAATTATCTATTTTTCCCGTTGAGATTTATGGAGTATTGACATTCTATACCCAGTTTTATCTTATTCCTCGAGGTAAGCATACCATTAAGGTGTGCCAGGGAACTGCCTGCCATGTTATGGGAGGAGGAGAGATTCTGGATTATTTATCCGACACTTTGGGAATAAGAGAAGGGGAGACTACGGCGGACGGTATCTTTTCTTTAGAGCGGGTTGCATGTCTTGGTTGCTGCGGGATGGCGCCTGTTATTATGATTGATGATAATTTTTACGGAAAGTGTACAATTAAAAAAATGGATGATATTTTAAATAATTATCAAAGAGAGAAGAGTATTTAGATGGAGATAAAAATACTTATCTGTATGGGAACAAGCGGAATTTCAGCCGGAGCGCTGGAGGTTGAGAAAAACTTTGCCGGCCAGCTTAAAAGCTGCGGGCTGGATAAGAGGTGTAAGATTATTCATACCGGGGATAGAGGTTTATTTAGAGATGTTCTTGTAGATGTTATTACCCCTGATGGCCGGACTACTTATCAATATGTTAAGCCGGAAGATGTTTCAATTATAGTAGAAGAACATCTTTTAGGCGGAGAACCAGTAAAGAGATTGCAGGCAGCTGAAGGCTATGAACAGTTTTTTTCCGGTCAGATGCGTATTGTACTCTCTAATTGCGGGGAGATTGACCCTGAAGATATCAATGATTATCTATCTTCTGGGGGATATAATGCTTTGAAAAAAGTATTTCAAATCAGTTCTCAGGAAGTGATAGCGGAGATTAAAAAATCCGGACTTAGAGGCAGAGGCGGAGCAGGATTTCCTACTGGATTAAAATGGGAATTTTGCAGTAAACCGGAGAGTAATGAAAAGTATGTAGTCTGTAACGCGGATGAAGGCGATCCAGGTGCTTTTATGGACCGCAGTGTTTTAGAAGGAGATCCTCATTCTGTAATTGAAGGTATGATTGTTGCAGGCTATGCTATTGGAGCTTGCGAGGGTTATATATATTGCCGTGCAGAGTATCCGCTGGCGATAAAGAGATTAAAAAAAGCGATATTAGAGGCTAAAGAGAGAGGATTTTTAGGGAACAATATTTTAGATAGCGGTTTTTCATTCTCCGTTACTATAAAACAAGGGGCTGGAGCATTTGTCTGCGGAGAGGAGACTGCGTTAATTGCCTCAATAGAAGGTCGTAGAGGTATGCCGAAATCCCGCCCGCCTTTTCCGGCACAGGAAGGGCTATGGTCTAAACCGACGCTTATTAACAACGTAGAGACGTTTGCTAATATAAGGCATATTATTGTTAGAGGCGCAGAATGGTTTTCATCGATAGGGACCAAAGAGAGTAAAGGTACAAAAGTTTTTGCGCTGGCAGGAAAAGTGAAGAATACAGGTCTTGTGGAGGTTCCAATGGGAATGACAATCCGCGAGCTTATTTATGGGCCCGGAGGCGGTATGGTTAATAAAAATATTCCTTTTAAAGGTGTTCAGCTTGGTGGCCCTTCAGGGGGATGTTTACCTAAAGATCTTTTAGATACTCCGATTGATTATGAATCTATTACTAAGACGGGTGCTATTATGGGTTCAGGCGGTATGATTGTGATGGATGAACAGACTTGCATGGTCGATATTGCAAAGTTCTTTTTGAAATTTACTGTAGCAGAATCTTGCGGCAAGTGTACACCCTGCAGAATAGGATTAAAGAGAATGCTGGAGATTCTTGAGAAGATAACCAGCGGTGAAGGAGAGGAAGGGCAGATAATGCTTTTAGAAGAGATGGGCAAAGCTATAAAAGATACAGCGCTTTGCGGTCTCGGTAATACTGCTCCCAACCCTACATTAACGACGATGAAATATTTTTTAGATGAATACAATATACATATAAAGGAAAAAAGATGTCCTGCACATGTCTGTGTTAAGCTTGTTAAGTTTGAAGTGATTGAAGACAGATGTATTAAATGCGGGCAGTGTTATAAGGTATGTCCTGCTTCTGCCATTGATTGGCAGAAGGGTAAATATCCAAAGATAGATAAGATGAAATGTATTAAATGTAAAGCATGCATTAATAGCTGTCCTACTGCAGCGATAGAATAATAATGAAGATAACAATTAACGGAAAAATAATAGAGCCTGAACCTGAAGCTACTGTATTGGAGGCAGCACTTAGTGCCGGTATATATATACCCAATCTATGCTATCATCCCGACCTATCTCCTGTAGCTGCATGCAGGCTTTGCATTGTAGAGATTGAAGGCATGAAAGGTTTTCCCACTTCTTGTACAACAAAAGTTAAAGAAGCAATGGTTATCCGTACTAACAGTGATAAGATTCAGAAGCTTAGAAGATATATTTTATGGTTTATGCTGAGTGAGCAGCCTAAAGACTTAATAGAATCTTCTCAATTTAAGAAAGTAATTGATTGGGTGGGGTTAGATCAGACGTTACCGCATTCATCTCTAAAGAGCAAAAATATTCCTATTATTTCAGAAGAGCCGTTATTTATCAGAGATTTAGAGAGGTGTATTTTGTGTGAACGCTGTGTAAGAATTTGCCAGGATACCAGAGGTATCGGTGCAATTGGTTTAGCTCAGCGCGGGATGGATACAATCGTAGCTACAGGCTTTAGCTCTTCTTTAAAAGATTCAGGGTGTAAGTTCTGCAGAGCCTGTGTTGAAGTATGCCCAACAGGGGCTTTAGCTGATAAAGAAGTTTATTCAGAAGATGAGCGTGATGAGAAACTTCTTCCTTGTAAAAATTCTTGCCCTGCGGGGATAGATGTTGCGCGATACCTACGTTTAATTGCAGAAGGTAAATTTCAGGACTCTTTAGAGGTTATAAGGGAGAGAGTTCCCTTCCCTCATATTTTAGGCTGCGTCTGTACGCATCCTTGTGAAGATGCTTGCTTTAGAGGCGAAGTTAACGAGCCTATAGCGATAAGGGCATTGAAGAGATTTGTTGCAGAGCGTGATTCAGGCCGCTGGCGTTCTAAAGTTACAGTTGCCGAAGATACAGGTAAAAAAGTTGCAGTTGTGGGCTCCGGGCCAAGCGGATTAACTGCTGCCTGGTTTTTAAAGATGCAAGGGCATTCAGTAACTGTTTTTGAGTCTTCTTCTAAAGCAGGCGGAATGATGAGAACGGCAATACCTAAATACCGTCTGCCGCGGGATATTTTAGATAGAGAGATAGAGGACATAATCAATCTTGGTGTAGAGTTAAAAGTTAATACAGAGATAACCTCATTAGATGATCTGTTTCGGGATGGATTTGATGCAGTCTTTGTTGTTATAGGCGCTTCTTGCGGCAATAAGATGGGAATCTCTGGAGAAGATGATGTAAGAGTATTAGAGGGGTTAGCTCTCTTAAAGGCGATAAATTGCGGTGAGAGCGTAGATATTGGAGGAGATATTGCTGTTGTTGGAGGAGGTAATGTAGCAATAGATGTAGCAAGGAGTGTGCTGCGGGCAGGAGCAAAAAGCGCTACTATTCTTTATCGAAGGACACGGAATGAGATGCCTGCACTGGAGGAAGAGGTAGAGGAGGCTTTAGAAGAAGGAGTAAAAATAGATTTTTTAATAACTCCGCAGAGAGTTTTATCTGAAAAGAATAAATTAGATGTAGAATGTATTCGGATGCAGTTAGGCGAACCTGATATATCGGGGAGAAGAAGACCTGTGCCTATTGCAGGAAGTGAAGAGGTACTTGAATTCGATAGGCTGGTGATGGCAGTAGGGCAGAAGCCTTTAGTGAATGAGAATCTAAATCTCAAGCTAGATAAAAAAGGTTATATTGTTGTTGATGAGGCAACGCTTTCAACTTCTAAGAGAGGTGTATTTTCCGGCGGCGATGCAGTAACAGGACCTGACTCTGTTATTGGAGCGATTCAGGCTGGAAGATGTGCGGCTATTGCTATAGATAAGTATTTAGGCGGTAAGGGTGAGATTGAACAGAAGTTTATTCCCGATGAAGAGGATGCAGTTTTTCTAGGAAGAGAAGAGGGCTTTGCGGATAGAGGGAGAGTTGTAATGAGTACCCTTGACGCTAAGAAAAGAGTTTCAAGTTTTTCTCAGGTAGAATGCGGTTTCGATGAAGAGAGAGCGCTGAAAGAGGCAAAGAGGTGCCTAAGATGCCAGTTGAGGCTTAAGATATCTAAAGTTCCGTTACCGCCTGAAAAGAATGATGATAAGAAAAAGGGAAACAAGTTTTAAAAAGGAGGTAGGTTATGTCAGCAGCGGGATATGTAAAAAATGTTCTTGAAATAGTAAAAAAACGTAATCCAGGAGAACTGGAATTTCATCAAGCAGTAGAAGAGGTTTTAGAGTCGCTTATTCCTGCAATTGATAGACATTCTGAATTTGAAGATGCAGCAATCTTAGAGAGGATAGTTGAACCAGAGCGTCAGATTATATTTCGTGTACCTTGGCAGGATGATAAAGGTAAGATGCACGTCAATAGAGCTTTCAGAGTTCAGTTTAATTCTGCTCTAGGCCCATATAAAGGAGGGATCAGACTTCATCCCTCAGTCTATATCGGGATAATTAAGTTTTTAGGTTTTGAGCAGATTTTCAAAAATTCTCTCACCGGTCTTATGATGGGAGGAGGAAAAGGCGGTTCTGATTTTGATCCTAAAGGTAAGTCTGACTCTGAAATAATGAGATTCTGTCAAAGTTTTATGAGCGAGCTTTCTGGGCATATTGGTGCTGATACTGATGTTCCAGCTGGCGATATCGGTGTCGGAGGCAGAGAGATAGGATATATGTTTGGGCAATGGAAGAAGCTTACTA
>CAYRCW010000002.1:0-3346 GCA_964422895.1 uncultured Planctomycetia bacterium
TTTTTCAGGTATTATAATACTCTAAATATTGGAGGATATTATGGCTAAAAAAGTAGTATTGGCATATTCAGGAGGTCTTGATACATCTGTTGCTATCCCTTGGTTAATAGATAAAGGCTATGAAGTAATAACTTTTAGTGCTGATGTTGGTCAAGGAAAGAAGAATTTTGATTCTATCCTTGAGAGAGCTAAGAAAGCAGGGGCTAAAAAGGTTGTATTTAGAGATCTTAAGAAAGATTTTATCGAAAATTATGCTTTTAAAGCTCTTAAAGCAGAGGCTTTATATGAGAACAGATATTATTTGGCTACTGCACTATCTAGACCTCTCATTGCTAGACATCTTGTAGATATTGCAAAGAAAGAGAAGGCTCAGGCTATAGCTCATGGTTGTACTGGCAAAGGTAATGATCAAGTAAGGTTTGAGGTTGCCATTAAAGTGCTTGCTCCGAATATAAAGATAGTCGCTCCTTTAAGAGAGTGGGAGTTAAAAAGCAGAGAGGAAGAGATTGAGTATGCAAAGTTAAAGAAGATTCCTATAAAATTGAAAGAATCTACATATAGTATTGATAGAAATTTATGGGGTATAAGTATTGAATGCGGAGTGCTTGAAGAGATAGGCAAAGAGGCTCCAGAAGATATATTTATGCTTACCACTTCTTTAGATGATACTCCTAGAAAAGCGGAATACGTAGAGATTGAGTTTAAAAAAGGTGTGCCTATAGCTTTAAATTCTAAAAAGTTTTCTGCAATCGAGATAGTCTCTCAGCTTAATAAGATAGCCGGTAGACATGGGATAGGAAGAGTGGATATGGTTGAGAACAGATTGATTGGGATAAAGAGTAGGGAGGTCTATGAGTCTCCTGCTGCTAATCTCCTTTATTTTGCTCATAGGGAGTTGGAGTCTCTTGTTTTAGATAGAGAGCTGTATCATTTCAAAAGTTCTATATCGAGTAAATATGCAGAGTTAGCTTATTACGGTCTTTGGTTCACTCCTTTAAAAGAAGCATTGGATAAGTTTATTGAATTTACACAGCGCTCTGTTAACGGAAAGATAAAGTTAAAACTCTATAAAGGTAATATTAAGGTTGTGAAGAGGGAGTCTAAAGATTCAAAATATAACTATAATATGGCTACTTATACTGATAAAGATAAGTTTGAACATAAGGCTTCTGAGGGATTCATAAAGATATGGTCTCAGGCCTATATGAGGTAATGATATGAAAGAGAAACTATGGGGCGGAAGGTTTAAGGAGGGTTTAGATCCTGTTATCTTGGATTTTACAAAAAGTATTGATTACGATTGGTTTCTATTTGAGTATGAGGCCTATTCTAATATTGCTTGGGTAGATGAGTTGGCTAGACTTAAAGTTGTAACTCAAAAAGAGAAGGCTTCCGTTAAGAGGGCTATAAAAGAGATACTAAGGGACTATTCTAGTGGAAAAATAGAAATAGATTTTAAAGAAGAAGACGTACACTCTTTCTTTTATTCGGTTTTAAGAAAAAAAATATCTTCTTTAGTAGATAAAATTCATACTGGCAAGAGTAGGAACGAACAGGTTGTTACTGTTATGAGAATGTTTTTAATCGATGCCATAGATGAAGAGGTAGAACTTATCACTAAATTGCAGAAAAATTTCTTAAAAAAAGCAGAGAAATATAGCGATGCAGTTATCCCAGGCTTTACTCATCTTCAGTATGCTCAACCTGTACTTTTTGGACATTGGTTGCTATCTTTTGTTGAACAGCTAGAGAGGGACAAGAAGAGGTTAACTAATTCTCTTAGCAGTATAGACCTGCTACCTTTAGGTAGCGGTGCTATTGCTGGTAGTAATTTTAAGTTAAATAGAAACAACTTAAAAAGAGAGCTTGGATTTAAAGATTTAGGTAGAAACAGTATAGATATGGTCTCAGACAGAGATTTTATCTTAGAATATCTCAATGCTAATCTTACTCTTCTCTTACACTTAAGCAGACTTGCCGAGGATCTAATTATCTATAATAGTCCAGGCTATAATATTGTCTATTTTTCAGATAGAGTTACTACTGGTTCGAGTCTTATGCCGCAGAAAAAAAACCCTGACCCTGTAGAGATTATAAGATCCTATTCATCCAGTGCTCTTGGAGCTTATGTCTCCATGGCTGATATTTTAAAAGGTCTTCCAACGTCTTATAACCGTGATCTACAATTAGACAAGAAATCGCTTTTTTCGTCTTACATTTCAGCCACAGCTGTTTTAGATGCTATAGATGTTGTTATCTCAAATACTTATCTAAATAAAGATAGAGCTTTAGAATTATTAAAAGATGAAAAGTTCTATTTAACCGATATTTCAGATGAATTGATTAAAAGTGGACTATCTCATAAAGAGGCTCATAGAAGAGTAGGTAGGCTTTTAAAGAAGTCAGAGGATAAAGAAGTTAGTATATCTGATATGAAAAATGAAGAACTTGTTAAAATATTAGGTTTTAATGTAAAAATAAAAGATTTTTTTAATGCTAGTAAGTCTATTAAAAGAAAAAAGACTGATTGTTCTACAAATTTAAGTTATTTTTTGAAGAGATTAAAAGAGTGGGAAATAGAGCTAGGCTAAATTATGCATAGATTCAAATATAAGGGCAACTGTCTTTACGGAGAGAATGTTAAGATAGATTCTCTAGTTGATAAGTTTGGCTCTCCGTTGTATATATACAGTGCCAATACTCTCCTAGATCATTTCCTAAAACTTAAAAAATCTTTTAAAGAGTTAGCTCCACTTATATGTTTTAGTGTTAAATCGAATTCCAATATAGCTGTTTTAAGACTTCTGTCTCAAGCTGGAGCAGGGATGGACGTTGTCTCAGGCGGAGAGATTTTTAGATCTCTTAAAGCTGGTTCTATTGCTTCTAAGATAGTTTATGCCGGGGTTGGCAAAAGAGAAGATGAGATAGTTTATGCAATTAAAAAAGGTATAAAGTTTTTCAATGTTGAATCTCTCTCTGAGCTTAAGAAGATAGATAATATCGCCAAAAATCTAGGTAAAGTACAAGGAGTTTGCCTAAGGTTAAACCCCGATGTTGATCCTAAGACACATAAGTTTATTACAACGGGCAAGAAGGAGACAAAGTTTGGGCTTTCCTATAGGGTTGTAAAGAGTATTTTGCAGAGCAGAGATAATTACAAGAATTTAGTTATATCAGGTATACATCTACATATTGGATCTCAGATTATATATAATGGTCCATTCTTAAAGGCTGTTAAAGTTGCTTTAAAGTTAAAGTCTGAGAGAGGGTGTGATTTTCAGTATTTAAATATAGGTGGTGGTCTAGGTATCATCTATAAAGATGAGAAAGCCTTAACGGCTTATAA
>CAYRCW010000002.1:3446-20668 GCA_964422895.1 uncultured Planctomycetia bacterium
TAGGTGGTGGTCTAGGTATCATCTATAAAGATGAGAAAGCCTTAACGGCTTATAAGTATGCTTCTGAAATAAAGAGTGTTATTAAAGGATCTGGACTTAAACTTATCTTGGAGCCAGGAAGATTTATTGCTGGTAACTCTGGAATACTTATTACTACAGTACAGTATATTAAAGATGGTATAGATAAAAAATTTGCTATAGTCGATGGAGGCATGAATTTACTTATAAGGCCAGCTTTATATTCTGCTTATCACAAAGCAGAATTAGTGAAAAAGAGATTTGGAGAGAGAGAACGTTATGATATTGTGGGTCCTATCTGTGAAAGTTCAGATTTCTTAGCTCTAGATAGAGATCTGACTAAATTAAAGAGCGGAGATAGAATAGTATTATTTAGTGCTGGAGCATATGGCTTTACTATGGCATCTAATTATAATAGTCATCCTAAGTGTGCTGAGGTTATGATTAAAGGTAATAGGTCTTACCTTGTAAGAAAATCTGAAGATTATAGAGACTTAATTAAGGGTGAGAGTATCCCGGAGTTTTTAAGATGAGAACAATATCTTTTTATAAAGTTGTTGCTAGCGGTAATGATTTTATCATAATAAAAAATAAAACTTATTCTAGTTTTGAGTTAAAAAATATAGCTATTAAGCTTTGCGATAGAAAGTATGGTGTTGGAGCAGACGGTCTTTTAGTTGCTGAGAGTTCTAAGAAGGTAGATATTAAGATGCGAATATTTAACTCTGATGGCACTGAAGCTGAGATGTGCGGTAACGGTATGAGAGCTTTTATTCTCTGGGCTTACAAGAAGAAGTTGATAGCCAAAAGATCATCTATTCAGACTAAAGCCGGGGTTATAGATGGCGAAGTTAAAAAGAATGGTTTTGTCAAGATTAAGATGGGGGCTTCTTTTGAGTATAAGCCTAATTTGAGACTGAAGATAGATGGGGAATTAATATTGGGCGATTATTTAGATACCGGGGTTCCTCATTTTGTTGTTGAGGTCAAGAGTCTTTCTAATTATGATGTCTTTAATATTGGTTCAAAGGTAAGGCGTCATTCTATTTTTCAACCTAGAGGAGTAAATGTAGATTTTATGAGCAATAAGAAAAACTATCTTAATGTTAGGACTTACGAAAGAGGAGTAGAGGGTGAGACTTTAGCTTGCGGTACAGGTTGCGTAGCATCTGCTTTAGTTTACGGATTAAAGAATGGTCATAGTTCTAAAGATTTAACAGTTATTCCTTTAAGCGGGGAAGAACTTAATGTTTCGTACTCTTATAAAAGAGAGAGGTTTTGCGATGTCTATCTTGAAGGCAAAGCAGATCTTCTTTTTGAATCAAAATTTAAGATTAAATAGGAGGTAATCTATATGTTTAGAGGTTCTATGGTAGCACTCATAACGCCTTTTAAGGGTGGAAAAGTAGATAAGAGCGGTTTAAAGAAGCTTGTAAGATTTCACATTAAGAACGGTACTTCAGCACTTGTTCCTTGTGGAACAACAGGTGAATCTGCAACACTATCTGAGAAAGAACATCAGACTGTAGTAGAGGTAGTCATAGCTGAGGCCGCTGATCGTATTCCTGTCATTGCTGGTACAGGTTCTAATTCTACCGAAGAGGCTATTAGATATACTAAATTTGCTCAGAAGAGCGGAGCTAGCGGAGCTTTGCTTATATGTCCTTATTACAATAAGCCTACTCAGGAAGGGCTCTATCAGCATTTTAAAGCTATTGCAGGGGAGGTAAACATACCTTTAATACTATATAATATTCCATCACGTACTGGTATTAATATGAGCCCTGAGACTATAGCTAGACTTGGAAGGCGATATAAAAATATAGTAGGGGTAAAAGAGGCGACCGGAAGCTTGGATCAGGTGATAGCTATCAAGAGTCTATCTTCTAAAGATTTTCTTATAATATCAGGTGATGATGCTTTAACACTTCCAATATTGTCTATAGGCGGCGTTGGTGTTATATCTGTTTTAGCCAATATTATGCCTAGAGAGACTGAAGAAGTTGTGAGGATGTTTGAAAATGGAGATATAGATGGAGCAAGAAGGTTGCATCTAAAGTTATATCCGATAATTAAAACGATGTTTTTAGAAACAAACCCTGCTCCTGTTAAAGCGGCTATGAGTATGATGGGTATTATTGCATCAGATGAACTTAGGCTTCCTCTTGTAAATATCTCATCTCTAAATAAAGCAAAGATAAGGTCAACAATTAAAAGGTATGGACTAATATAATGAATACCAAACTTATAGTTTCAGGATGTTTAGGCAAAATGGGTAGAGATATATCTAAGAGTGCTTTTATGGATTCTGAGTTAGAGCTTATTGCAGGCGTTGAATCTCTTAATTCTTCAGATATCGGGTCAGATTTAGGTTCTCTTGTTTTAGGAGAAGGTAGAGATATTCCAATCACAGCCGAGTTAAAAGATTATATAGCTAATACAGATGTAGTTATAGATTTCAGCTCTCCTAGGGCTACTTTGAATAATTTGAAGGTAGTATCTGAATATGGCAAAAGCATAGTGATTGGAACTACAGGATTTAACGATAGTGAGCTAAAAGAGGTAGAGGATGCTTCAAAAGAGGCTGCTATATTAATATCGCCTAATATGAGTGTGGGTATCAATGTTCTTTTTAAGATAATTCCTCAGCTTACTCAACTCTTAGGAGATGATTATGACGTAGAGATTGTTGAGGCTCACCATAACCAGAAGAAAGATGCACCGTCAGGTACCGCAAAGAGAATAGCTGAGCTTATAAAGAGAGTTAGAGAGGATCTGGTATTTAATTATGGGAGAGAAGGAAGCGATGTAAAGAGAGAGAAGAATGAACTTGCTATACATGCTCTTCGATTAGGTGAGGTAGTGGGAGAGCATAAGGTAATCTTTGCCGGTAATAATGAGATCATAGAATTAAGTCATTCTGCTATTTCACGCAATATATTTACCAAAGGGGCAATTCTAGGGGCTAAGTATATTAAAGGCAAGAAAGCGGGGCTCTATACTATGCAGGATGTACTCTCTGCTAAGTTGAGCGGGTAATGAAAAGAACAAAAATATATCTGATAGTAGCTGCAATTCTAGTCGGTAGTATTATCTCTATTTCAGGTTTTTTTTGGAGTTTAGAGAGACCTCTCCTTCTGAATTTTTTAAAAAATAGAGAATCGTTGTCTAAAAAGATAGTAGTAGTTACTGTAGCTGATAAAAATTTTAAAAATAAAGAGCTTTGGCCTTGGGGTAGTAATTGGATCGACTATCTTATTACCTACATTATGGACTTTAAGCCAAGCAAACTTGTTCTAAGCGCTGATTTTATAGACTCTGCCAGAGATATAAAAGAGTTTAATAAGTTTCTCTATGATGACAACATAATTATTCCTTTTAATGAGAACATAGAGGATCTAAATATAGATTTTAAGGCTCATATGGTTTACGGCAGAGAACGTGGCTTGTTTTACTCTTTCCGTAATTATAAGGGCATACCCAATCTAGGTTATTATCTTCAGAATGATAAAGGAATAGATGAATTAAGTAAAAAAAAGAAGTCCTATTTCATTCTTCAAGATAATATTAAAGTTATTGCAGCATCTGATATAGCTCTTTTTGGAATGCTAAAGAAAGAAGGCTATCGTGATAACCATATAATTGAACTTAGTGATAGCATAGTTCTTTTAAGTAAAGATAGTGATTCTTCGGCAGAGCTATATTCATTTTTATATGCTTTTTTAAACAAGAGAGCTTTCTCTGTTTTACCGCTGGAGTTCATCATATATATAGGAATTTTTTTATTCTCTATTGTTTATATGATATTGAAATCATTTAAGTTTAATCGTAGTCTCTTTGTTTTTTTATTTATAGTTTTTAGTTGGATAGTGTTTCAAAGATTATATTTTAATATTAGCAGGGTCTATATTGAATTAATTCCAATAGCTATATTTATGTTGTTAGCTTTTGTAGTTGTCATTTTTGAAAAAGAGTATGACAACAAGATATATAGAAAAGATAAAAAAGATACTCAGTTGGCGCGACTTCTTAAAGAGAGAGAGGTCTTGCCTAATGCGGTTTTGAGTTCTAATGGTGCTTTAATTAGCGTAAACCGCTATAAGATGGATGCTGTTGGAGGCGATTTTTATCAGTTTTTAGAGTTTTCCAAGGGAGAGTTGGGTCTTATCATAGGTTGGGTTCCAGGTAGCGGGATAGAGAGAGTGGAATATATTATGGAGGTAGTTCATAGTTGGAGAGATTTTGCTTCTGTATATAAAGCGCCAAATAAGGTTATACAGGTTTTGAATAATACTATGTTTAGATACGCAGAACAGGCTAAATATGCGACATTGGCATATGTTTTATATGATGCAAAGAGAGGTAGTTTAAAATATGTCAATGCTGGACATGATCCTTTGATATTTATTAATGGAGATGGAGTTATACATACTCTTGCTGCAGAAGATCCTACCCCGTTAGGCATAGCTAGAGATGTTCCTTTTAAAGAAGAAGAGTTAGCAATAAAAGATAATGCCATGCTTATTGGCTATAGTGGTGGTATTGCAGAGATGCTTTCTGGAGATAAAGGTATAACTGATGATTTTTTAAACCATCTTAAGGATTGTTTAAAAGATAAAGAAGATAGAGTGGCGGATGATATATTTAAGGAGTTTCTCGGTTGCTGTTCTAAAAAGCCGGAGGAAGAATGGTCTTTACTCACTTTAAAAATAACGACATAGGTAGCTCTAAAAAGAAGCATATTGAGGAAGAGGATAGATCGAGAAGCATCTCTAAAATTACAGAACTTCTTTTTGAGGGTCTCAGTAGTCTCGAGAGAGGTATGTTTGGTTTAGATAAAGATATAGCTACTCCTAACGGCAAGATAGACATTATGGCAATGGATATGATTGGAAGATTTACCATTATTGAGGTTGGGGCAGGAGAAGTTGATGATTTAATATTTAAATCTATTGACCATTTTGATTGGGCCCTTACAAACATTAAGAGTCTTCAAGAAAAATATAAATCTTACAATATAGATCCTACTCTTGCTCCTAGGATTATCATACTTGCTCCTTCTTATTCAGAAAAATTTGTTAAGAGAGCTCATTATCTTAACCCTACCTTTATTGATATTTATGAATATCAGATAAATGAAAATTCAGGTACAAAAAAAATCTATTTTAGGCCGTTCTCTTTTATAAATCATAAAAAATGGGTTGTTTATTTAAGGACGAAATCGGTGGACGATCACCTTAAATATATAGAGAATGAATCTTTAAGAATTATGCTGAAGAATTTTTTCATTGAATTGCAATCCATGAGAAGTGATGTTATTTTAGATACATCTTTAGGTTATATACGACTTAAGGATAAAAAGGATAATACTCTTTTGGGTGTATACATGCTGAAGAATTCTTTTTGGGTTAATTGGAGTAAGTATAGGTGGAATGGTTGTTTTATCTCGAATAAAGATAAATTTCAATCTGTTAAGCGTAAAGTTTTAGAAGCTATAAAAAAGGAGGCTTAAGGCATGGCTAAAGCTGAGGTTTCGCAGCGACTGAGAGATTTGCCCCCCTATCTTTTTGTTGAAATAGATAGGATTAAGAAGAGACTAAAGAGCGAAGGTAAGGATTTAATAGATCTTGGTATCGGAGACCCTGATCTTCCTACGCCAGGGAAGATAAGGGAAGCGTTAAAAATAAATCTAGGAGATCAGGTTAACCACCAATACCCTTTAGATTTAGGATTAAAAATATTCAGAGAAGAGGTGTCTAGCTGGTTTTCAAAAAGGTTTAATGTTCAGTTAGATTCCGAGAAAGAGATAGTGCCTCTAATAGGGTCTAAAGAAGGCATTGCCCATTTTCCACTAGCAGTTATTAATCCTGGAGATTTGGTTTTAATCCCGGAACCGCTTTATCCTCCATATCGCAGCGGAGCTATATTTGCAGGAGCGAAAATCGAATACTTACCACTTAAAGAAGAAAATGATTTTATTCCAGATTTTGAGAATATAGATAGCGATATTTTAAAAAAAGCTAAGTTGCTCTATCTTAATTATCCTAACAATCCTACTGCAGCGATGATTGAAAAAGAAGATCTTAAAAAAATTGTAGATTTGGCTCGGGAATTTAATTTTATAATATTATATGATGCTGCTTACTCTGAACTGACATACGATTTCTCAGGGGCTTGTAGTATCTTGGAGATTGAGGGTGCATCTGAAGTTGCTATAGAATTTCATTCTTTCTCTAAAACTTACAACATGACTGGTTGGCGTGTTGGTTGGGCATGTGGTAATGAACATCTTGTTGAATGTTTAAGAAAAGTAAAATCTAACATAGATTCTGGAGTTTTTAATCCTGTGCAGTATGCTGCCATAGAAGCTTTAAAAATATACGATACTCATATTGTAAAATTGAGAGACATATATAGAGAGAGAAGAGATCTCTTTATACAGACTTTATCTGGATCTGGTTGGAATATAACTCCTCCCAAAGCTACTTTTTATGTTTGGGCAAAGACTCCTAAGGATATGAGTTCCAGCGGTTTTACTAAACTATTGCTCGAAGAGTGCTTCATTGTTGCTACGCCCGGCTCGGGATTCGGACCTTCTGGTGAAGGTTATGTAAGATTCTCTTTAGTTAACGATAAGAGCCGTATTAAAGAGGCTGCCGAAAGGATTATTAAGGTATTGTGAGTAAGGTCTTTATCTCTTTAGGTTCAAATCTTGGGGATAGAAAGAAAACCTTAGAACTCTCCCTAGAAAGATTGGGTACTATTTTTGATCTTAAATCTGTATCTTCATTGTTTGAGTCAGAACCTTGGGGATACAAAAAACAAGATTATTTTTTAAATGCTGTCGTTGAAATAGAGACAGCTTTATCGCCTCGTAAACTTTTAAATTCACTTAAAGATATAGAGAGAGATTTTGGTAGGAAGAATACTGAATTAAGATGGGGGCCAAGAGTTTTAGATTTAGATATTCTTCTATATGATTCAGATATTATTAATGAAGAAGATTTAAAGATACCTCATCCGGGATTAAAAATAAGACCTTTTCAGTTTTTACCTCTCCTTGAATTAGATTTAGACATCAAAGACCCTATAAGTGGTAAGAATCTTAAAGCAGAGCTTGAAAATATTCAGGAAAGTATTAAGATAGTAAAAATAGCTGTTTTTAATATGAATAATTTATGCTGGAATGAAGATATTTAAATCTCCAAAGTTATTGCAGAGTAATAATCTAAAATTAAAAAAAGAAGGTAAAACCATAGGTTTTATCCCCACTATGGGCTGTCTACATCAAGGTCATATTAGTTTAATAAAGGCAGCGAGGAAAGAGAGCGATATAGTTGTATTAAGTATTTTTGTGAACCCTGTTCAATTTTCACCTCAAGAGGATTACAAAAGATATCCACGTGATTTTAAGGGAGATTGTGCTATTGCAAGAGCTGAGAATGTGGATGTTGTTTTTCATCCCTCCAATAAGGATCTTTATCCTAAAGATTATTCAACCTACGTTGAAGTTGGAGTCTTGTCTTCTCTTCTATGTGGAAAGAGCAGGCCTAGTCATTTTAAGGGCGTTACTACGGTATGTATAAAACTTTTTAATATAGTACAGCCTGACTCTGTTTATTTTGGGCAAAAAGATGCTCAACAGACTGCTATTATAAGACGTATGATAAGAGATTTAGATATGCCATTTAAGATAAAAGTTTTACCGCTCTTAAGAGAAGATAGCGGCTTAGCTATGAGTTCTAGAAATAGATACTTGAGTAGTGTTGCAAAAAATAATGCAGCAGGGATATATAAATCTCTAAAAATTGCTAAAAAAGAATTTAAAAATGGAGAGAGAGATGTTTCTAAAATAAAGTTTATGGTAAAAGAAGAGATTAAAAAAATACCAGATGTTAGAATAGATTACATAGAGATCGTAGATAGTGAATCATTAAATCCTGCTATTAGAGTTAATAAAAAATCTATGTTAGTTGTTGCAATATGGATTGACAAAATCAGATTAATAGATAATATAGTTTTTAAATTATGAAAGTTGGAGTTATAGGTTTAGGTACAATAGGGAGTTCTGTTATAGAGCAAGCCATATCTGATTATAGTGTGTCTTTAGAGGAGGTCTATGTCTATGATGCAGATAAAAGCAGCATTGATTTAATTTTAAATAAGTATGAGTGGACTAAGAAGTTAAATAGCATCGAAGAGGTTGTCTCTAATTCTGATTTTATAATAGAGGCAGCTTCAGGTTCTTGCGTAAAAGATCTCATGCCTTTAATTGTTAAATACAGAAAAAATGTTTTGATTATGAGTACAGGAGGTCTTCTTGAGGTTAAAGAGTTGCTTTCTCAAGCAAGAGATAAGGGTGTGGATGTTGTGATACCTCATGGAGCTGTAGCAGGTTTAGATGCAATAGAGGCAATAAAAGATGAAGGAATAGATAAAGTCAAGCTTTCTAGCTATAAACCTATCAGAGCTCTTGAAGGGTCGCCTTATATAATTGAAAATAATATTGATTTACATAGTTTATCTGGGCAATCTGTATTTAAAGGCAGTGCTTCAGAGGCAACCATAGGTTTTCCTAAGAGTATTAATGTCTCTGCTACACTATTGCTGCTCTCTGGATTAGATGATATAGAGGTCAATATATATCTTTCAGAAGGCGAGAGTATTATAACTCATATAATAGAGGTTGAATCCAAAATCTCTAAGTTGAAGTTTGAATGTAAGAATTTCCCGTCTCGTAGTAATCCTAAAACTTCCGCTTTAGCAGTCTGCTCGGCTGTCGCAGAGACAAAAAAATATATAAGTAAATATATAAAGTAATCTATGTTTTTGTTTACGTCGAACATAGATTAAATATTAGTGCTTGCAAAAAGACCCCTTTATTGTTAAAATTCTTTCTCAAATCGGCTATAAAACAATAATCTTTAAGGAGGTGTACGATGGCGGTTAAAGTAGCTATTAATGGTTTTGGAAGAATAGGAAGGCTTGTCTTTAGAGCGGGGCTTAAATCAAAAGATTTTGAAGTCGTAGCTATTAATGATTTACCGGTACCAGTCGAAACTCTTGCGCATCTTTTGAAATATGATTCAACTTTTGGTGAATTAGATTGTAGTGTAGCAATAAAAGACGGGGATTTAGTAGTCGATGGTAAAGATGTTAAGATTCTAAGCTATAGAGATCCAGCAGAACTGCCTTGGGCAGAGATGGGAGTGGATATAGTAGTTGAATCAACTGGTATATTTAGAGATAGAGAAGGAGCATCAAAGCATATTAAAGCAGGAGCTAAGAAGGTTATAATATCAGCTCCGGCAAAAGATGAGGATATAACAATTGTTCTAGGTGTTAATGAGAATAAATATAACCCTGCAGAGCATAATATAATATCTAATGCATCTTGCACTACTAATTGCGTTGCTCCTGTTGCAAAAGTATTATATGAATCTTTTGGTATTAAACACGGTTTGATGACAACAATCCATTCCTATACAAATGATCAGAAGTTACTTGATTTTCCTCATAAGGATTTGCGTCGTGCTCGTGCAGCAGCAGTCTCTATGATTCCTACTACAACTGGGGCGGCTAAAGCTACTGCTCTTGTAATCCCAGAGTTAAAAGGTAGGCTTGATGGCATGGCTATAAGAGTTCCTACTCCTAATGTATCAGTTGTCGATCTTGTAGTTGAAGTTGAGAAAGATGTTGACAAAGATTCTGTAAATGAAGTCTTAAAGAAGGCTTCCGAGGGAGAGCTCAAAGGGATATTGAGATACATGGACATCCCTCTTGTGTCTAAAGATTTTAACGGCGATAATCATTCATCGATACTTGATGTTGAGATGACCATGGTTATAGATAAGAGTCTTGTTAAGATCTTAAGCTGGTATGACAATGAATGGGGTTATTCTTCAAGAGTCATTGATCTTATCGAGTATTTAATCTCGAAAGGTTTATAATTTAAGGTTACTAATTTGAAAAAATAATAGCTAAAAGGTATGGGGCCTTAAAACCCCATACCTTGTTTTATTTTATGCATATTCTTATAACAAATCCTTTTGGAATCGGCGATGTTCTCTTTAGTCTCCCTATGGTCTATGCGCTTAAAGAACAATATCCAGAGAGCAAGATAGATTATATTTGCAATAAGAGGGTGGCGGATGTTTTAAAAGCACAGAGTGATATAGATAGAATATATATATATGAAAAAGATGAGTGGCGCGATAAGTTCAAAAAATCTAAAACAAGAGCAATTAGAGATTTTAGTATTTTTATTAAAGAGATAAGGAGAAGAAGGTACGATATAGTCTTTGATCTCTCGCTATCTCGAGAGTTTGGTTTTATGTTGTGGTTCTTAGGGATAAAACTAAGGATAGGATATAACTATAAAAACAGGGGTATATTTTTAAATAGAAATATTAAAATAGATGGTTATTCAGTTAAGCATATTGTTGAATACCACTTAGATCTACTCTCTTTTCTAGGTATAGATAATAAGTATTTAGATAAAAAAATAGCTATCTCAGAGGAATATGTAGAGAGAGCTAAAGGTAAGATTGCGAGCATTGATAGGAACAATATTTTAGTTGCTGTTATTCCTGGAGGTGGCGCTAGTTGGGGCCGAGATGCTTACAAAAAACGCTGGGCAGATGAAAATTATAGTCAGCTAATAGACTTTATTGCAAGAGATTCTAAGATAAATATTTTAGTTATGGGTGATAGAAAAGATAGTTTAAATTTTACTATTCTTAAAGATCACAAAAATATTCATAACTATATGGGGAAGACAACTGTGCTTGAGTTTATGGCCCTTGTTTCACAAGTTGATCTTGTTGTAACAAATGATGGAGGCCCATTGCATATTGCAGTAGCTTTAGGTATTCCTACTATATCCATTTTTGGGCCAGTTTCAGAGGATGTCTACGGTCCATATCCTAGAGATTCAAAGCATAGAGTAGTAACATCTGATTTAAGTTGTAGACCGTGTTATAGTAATTTCAAAGTTCCTAAATGCGATAGCTATAGCTGTCTAAGTAATATAAAAGTAGATTACCTCTTTAATGAATTTAAAAAACATGTTAAGTTATTAAGATTAAAATATGAAGATAAAATTTCTTGATTTTCAAAGAGAGTACGATTTTTTAGGTAGAGAGGTAGATAGTGCAATCTCTTCTATTGTAAAAGGTGGTGGTTTTATTTTAGGTAGTGAACTTAAAATGTTTGAAGATGAGTTCTCTTCCTATTGCGGGGTGAAGTATGGTGTAGGTGTAAATTCTGGTACTGATGCATTATATCTGGCGCTCTTGTCTTTAGGGATTAAAGAAGGCGATGAGGTGCTTGTTCCTGCCTTTACATATATAGCTACTGCTATGGCTGTATCTTATACGGGGGCAGAGCCTGTATTCTGCGATATAAATGAGGCTGATTATAATATAGATATTGAAGATATTAAAAAAAAGATTACCAATCGTACAAAAGCTATAGTTCCAGTCCATCTCTATGGCCAAGTTGCCAATATGTCAGAAATATTAAATTTTGCTTCTGAACATAATATAAAAGTAATTGAAGATGCTGCTCAAGCTCATGGTGGCGGTATATTTGCAGGAGAAGAGCTAAAGAGAGTTGGTTCTTTTGCAGATTTAGGTTGCTTCAGTTTTTATCCTACCAAAAATCTTGGTTGCTATGGTGATGGAGGTATTGTGACTACAGACAACGAATCTCTATATAAGAGGCTATTGAAATTGCGTGACTATGGTAGAGAGTCTAAGTATAGTCATACTATGCTTGGTTACAATTCAAGGTTGGATACTATTCAAGCAGCTGTATTGAGTGTAAAATTGCGATACTTGGATGAATGGAATAATAAAAGACGAGAACTTAGCTATTATTATAATGATGCTCTTAGAGGTGTTGATGGTGTAATTACCCCTGCCCAGAGAGCTGGACTAAGTCATGTTTACCATGTATATGTTGTAAGAGTCAAAGAGCGAGAGAGGCTTATAGAGTATCTATCTTCAGAAGGCGTCCCATCGATAATACATTATCCAATACCGTGTCATTTGCAGAAAGTTTACAAGAGCGGTATTAACTTTGAAGGTCTTGCTCCAGTGTCAGAGAGGTTCTCCCATGAAGTGCTGTCGCTTCCTCTAAATCCTTTCTTAAGAGAAGAAGAGATAGATTATGTGGTCTCTAAGATAAAAGAGTTTTATTGAACAAGCCCTAGAAGAACCTTTGCTACCTGAAAGTATATTAATATAGATGTTATATCTAGGATTGTTGTTAAGAATGGTCCTGCTGAAATTGCTGGATCTACTCCTGCCTTATGAAGCAGTAGAGGCAGAATACTTCCTATAAAAGTTGCTATTGTTATAACAAGAGCCAGAGAGTAACCTACTGTAAGTCCTAGGAATGGGTTGCCTTGCATGAGGTATGCTCTCAAAAAACCTAAAGCCCCCAGTATTGTTCCTAGCATTAATCCCATAAATATCTCACGTTTCATTATTTTGAATATATCTTGAAAACTTATCTCACCCGTTGCTAATCCTCTTATAACTAATGTTGCTGATTGAGTCCCAGCATTACCAGCAGAACCTGAAAGCATGGGTATGAAGAATGCTAGAGCTATAACTGATTCTAGTGCAAATGAGTAGTGCTCCATAAGCTGGGTAGATATTGCATAGGTTATTAAAAGTAATAATAACCATCCTATTCTTTTCTTTGCAACAGTGAAGAATGGAGTTTCAAGATAGGCTTCAGGTATTGATTCAATTGCTGCCATTTTATGGAAATCTTCTGTGTCTTCCTGTTCAATAACATCGACTATATCATCGACCGTTATAATACCATGGATATTATCTAGGCTGTCAACGACTGGCAGTGCCAGTAGATCGTATTTTTTAAATAGAGATGCTACCTCTTCCTGGTCGTCATTAAGTTGAATTTTTATAAAGTTAGAGTTCATCAATTCACTTACTTTTTTATCTGCTGGTGCCATAATAAGATCTTTTAAAGAGAAAACCCCTAAGAGTTTGTCTTTCTCATCAGTTACATATATGTAATATATAGTCTCTCTTTTTAAAGCTGTTCTTCTTAGAATTTCGGTTGCCTCTTTAAAGCTTATCTGGGGACCAACTTTGGCAAACTCTGTTGTCATCAAAGCTCCGGCAGTATTCTCTTTATACTGTATTAGCTCTTCAACATCTCTCTTCTCTTCTTCTGACATGATTGAGAAAAGTTGTTTTTTAAGCTCAGGGGTTATCTTGAGGAAGAGGTCAGCTCTTTCGTCAGAGGGCATCTCGTTAAGAACATTTTTAAGTCGTCCTGTAGTTAAGTCCTGCAATATAAGAATTTGATTATTGTTATCTAAATAACTGAATATTTCTGGAAATCTATCTGAAGATATAAGTTTGATTATCTCTATTGCTTCTTCATGTTCGAGAGATTGCAAGAGCTCTGCAACGTCTGGAGGGAATAAATCTATTATTATATCTTTTATAGCAGTATAGTCCTTGTTGCTTAAAAGTTTCTTTATTCCTGGGGCTATTAGATGTTCTTTTTCCATTTTTATAGACAGAGTTTTAATAAGCTTTAAAAAATATGGTATGAAAATTGAATAATTTAATCAAGAGAAATCTGTTATAGTGTAGTATATTATTCAATTATAATTTAATTGTAAGGGTAGTCTGATAAATTTAGTTTAATTATGAGTATAAATTTGACCAAAACAAAGATATCTGAGGGACTCAATGCCCAGCAGAAGAGAGCCGTGCAATATGGTGAAGGCCCGCTTTTAATTGTAGCAGGGGCTGGAACAGGGAAGACACTTGTCTTAACAAGAAGGATAGTAGAGTTGATATCTTCCAAAAGAGCATATCCTAAAGATGTTTTGGCTCTAACTTTTACAGAGAAGGCAGCTGAAGAGATGGAAGAGCGAGTTGATATACTGATGCCTTACGGTTATACAGATATGACTATATCTACTTTTCATGCTTTTGGAGACAGGATTTTAAAAGATAATGCTCTTGAGCTTGGACTCTCGCCTGATCTTTACGTATTATCTCGGGCTGAGCAAATAATATTTTTTAAAGAGCATCTCTTCGAATTTCCTATGAACTATTTTAGACCTTTAGGTGATCCCACGAAATATATAGAGTCTATCTTAGCTCTTATATCTCGTGCTAAAGATGAGGATATCTCTCCTAAGGAATACCTTGACTATATAGAGATCTTAAAGAGGGAGTTAAGAGACAATCCTAGTGATAAGGTTTTAAGTGAAAGAGTGAAGAGGGAAGAAGAGATAGCGTTATTATATCAGAAATATCAAGAGATTTTACACAGAGAGTCTAAGATTGATTTTGGTGATCAGGTTTATCTCTCTTTAAAACTTTTAAGAGAGCATCCAGTTATACTTAAAGAGTATCAGGATAGGTTTAAATATATTCTTGTGGATGAGTTTCAAGATACAAATCATTCCCAGTTTGAATTACTTAAACTCTTAGTAGCTGATAGAGGTAATATTACTGTTTGCGGCGATGATGATCAGTCAATATATAAGTTTAGAGGTGCAGCTTTAAGCAATATTATGGAGTTTATGGATATATATTCTGGCGCAGAGATGATAATTTTAAAAGATAATTACCGCTCTAATCAGAAGATACTAGATTTTGCTTATCGTTCGATATCTCACAATAATCCCGATAGGCTTGAGGTAAAAGAGGGTCTAGATAAGAGACTCAAGGCTAATTTTAAAGATAATGGAGACCTTAAATATTACAATTTTGATACTCTCTCTGATGAGTCTGATTGGGTCTCTTCTAAGATAGAAGAGATGGTCCAAAAAGAAGGATATTCTTATAAGGATTTTGCAATCCTAGTACGTTCTAATAGAGATGCTGATCCTTTTATAAGATCATTAAATATGCGATCTATCCCCTTGAGATTTTCAGGCAGTGAAGGGCTCTACTCTCAAAAAGAGGTGAGATTCTTAATATCGTGGCTTAAATTTTTAACAGATCCCGAAGACAGTCTTAGTCTTTATTATATCCTATCTTCTAGTCTCTATGATCTAAAAGTAAAGTTTTTATCTTTAGCGATGAGCAGAGCAAAGCTTCTTAATCGTTCACTATATTACCTGATAACTCATCTTGATGAAGATGATAAAGTAGAGTTATTCATAGATGATGAGACTAAAGAGAAGTTAAGATCTTTTTTAAAAAATTTAGATGAATTTTTTAGCCTTTCTTCATCTCTTAATACAGGACAGCTCCTTTTTGGGATTTTAAACCAGAGCGATTATCTTAAAATGTTAACAACGGAAGGCTTAAAAGCAGAGCCTAAGATAAAAAATATTGCAAGGTTTTTTGAAATAGTAAGAAGTACTTCTCGCATTTTAGTTAACGACGATATATATAATTTTACACCTTATTTAGATGCTCTTATAGAGGCTGGGGATAATCCCTCTTTGCCTGGACCTGATTATGATACTGATTCTGTGAATATTTTAACAATACATAAAGCTAAAGGATTAGAGTTTAAAGTGGTCTTTATGGTTAGTCTTGTTGATAATAGATTTCCAGTTAGGCGGAGAAAAGAGGCCATAGCTTTAGCAGATGATTTATTGAGAGTTAAAGAACATTGGCTTCCAGAGGGCGATCCTCATATCCAAGAAGAGCGAAGGCTTTTCTATGTAGGGATAACGAGAGCTAGGGATATGCTTTTTTTAAGCTCGGCTTATGATTATGGTACAAAGAGAGCTAAGAAGGCATCTATATTTGTTATGGAAGCACTAGACTTACCTAAGCAGCCGGGCGTATCTCTTAAATCGTCAGCCTGGGAGATTATCCAGCGCTCTAGAGCTCGAGAATTTGAAAGAGTAGGCGAGCTTAGTCCTGTCAGAAGTGATGAATTATTAAATCTAAGCCATCTACAAGTAGATGACTATTTTACTTGCCCTCTTAAATACAAATATATACATATTCTTAGAATACCGGTGATTCAACATCATAGTGTTGTATATGGTAAGGCAATACATGATGCGATCCAGATATATCTTAGAGAGAAGATGAAAGATAATATTGTGACTTTGGATTTAATTTTGGATATATTTAAAAACTCTTGGATATCGGAAGGTTTTCTTACAAGAGAGCATGAAGAGATGAGATTCAAAGAGGGCCAAGAGCTATTAAAGAAGTTTTACAATGACGAGAATCTCTCTAAAAATAATCCTACTTATATTGAGAAAGAGTTTGTCTTTCTTATTGATTATAACAGGATATCAGGGCGCTGGGATAGAGTGGATGTTGTAAACAATAGTGTAAGTATAATAGATTATAAGACCTCGAAAGTAGACGACAATAAGAAAGCTCATAAAAAAGCAAAAGAGAGCCTGCAGCTTGGAATATATTCTTTAGCTTATAAGAGAATATACGGGGTTATTCCTAATTCTCTAGAACTTTACTTTATAGAGTCTGGAACTATAGGTAGGACTACTTTTACAGAAGATGATCTAAGAGCTATAGAAGAGAAAATAACGATTGCCTCTAAAGGAATAAGGGCTAGAGATTTTAATCCAAAGCCAAGCTATTTTGCTTGTGCTTATTGTGTTTTTAAAAATATATGCCCTTTTACACTTAAAGGAGCTTAGCTATGGTCTATATTTTAGATGGTTATAATGTTTTAAGAAGAATGCAGGATTTAGGGTCTTCTTTAGTGGGAGAGAGTAGAGAGTCATTGATTGATTTTTTGTCACGCTATAAACCACAAGGCCGTAATAGTGTTATTGTTTTTTTTGATGGTTATGGAAATCTTACTAGAAGCTATGGTAAAATTAAAATCTTATTTAGTAGAGATATTTCAGCTGATGAGCATATCTTAGTTTTTTTGAAGAAAGAGCAGAGAGGAAATCACTATTATCTTGTAACTGACGATAGAGATCTAGGTTTTAAAGCTAGAAATTTTGATGCACTGGTTGTATCAGTAGCTGATTTTATAGGACCTGTATTTAAGAGGAAGCTTAAAAAAGAGAAAGAGAGTAGCGATAAGATTAGCCCTCTTTCATCTCAGGCTTATGAGATAAACAAAGAACTGGAGGATCTATGGTTGAAAAGAAAAAGAAACACTGGCTAAGAGAGTGGGTGGAATCTATTGTCATAGCTTTAGCTGTAGCGCTTTTTATACGAGCTTTTATAGTCGAAGCTTTTAAGATCCCCTCTGGT
>CAYRCW010000002.1:20768-31440 GCA_964422895.1 uncultured Planctomycetia bacterium
TGTAGCGCTTTTTATACGAGCTTTTATAGTCGAAGCTTTTAAGATCCCCTCTGGTTCAATGAGACCTACGCTTGAGGTTAAGGATAGAATATTTGTCAATAAGATCATCTATAGGTTTGATGATATTAAAGCAGGTGATATTGTGGTGTTTAGGTACCCTAAAGATCCTAAAAGGTATTTTGTTAAGAGGCTTATTGCTAAAGGTGGCGATAAGGTTCAGATTAAAGATGGTAATATTATAGTGAACGGCGATTTTCTTAAAGAGCCGGATATCTTTAAAAATAATTATTATTATAACGCTGATAAATATGGTGCTCAGGGTCAAACTATAATTGTACCTGAAGATCAATATTATGTGTTAGGTGACAACTCAGCCTTCTCTAAAGATTCTCGTTATTGGGGTTTTGTTCCTAGGAAGAATTTTGTCGGTAAAGTATTTGTGCGTTTCTGGCCTCTCTGGCGGGTAGGGCTAGTTAGGTGATTGACTTTATGATTAAGAGTGAATATAATTATTTTAATTAAGGAGGTGCAATGATGTTAAGATTTTCTTTTGTATTAATTTTATCAGCAGTTTTAATTGCAGGTTGCACTACAACTCAAAAAGGTGCGGTTACCGGTTCTGCAATAGGAGCTGGCATAGGTGCCATCATAGGACATCAGTCTGGCAATACGGCTGAAGGTGCTGCTGTTGGAGCTGCGGCCGGCGGTCTTGGCGGTGCTCTTATAGGTGAGCAGATGGATACTCTTTACTGTCCTATATGTGGTAGAAGATTTACTGGGAGTAATCAGTACTGTCCTTACGATGGTAGCGAATTAAAGCCTCTTCAGAAATAGTAAATCTTTATTATGAATATTGCTAATTGTATTACTATGTTAAGGCTAGTAATACTTCCTTTTTTTATAGTAGTAGTATCTTTGTATTCTGAGGGCGAAGAGGTATTAAGATACATAGCTCTAGGGTTACTTGCGTTCTCTTTTATCACAGATGCTTTAGATGGTTTTATTGCTAGAGCAAAAGGTATAACAACTGAGATAGGAGCATTTCTTGACCCTCTAGGTGACAAACTCTTAATAAATTCATCTTTTATTTTGCTTATATTTAAGCCTGAATTCAGAGAGTTTTTAGGTCTACCTATCTGGGTAGTTGTGGTAGTGTTTTCAAGAGATTTTTTTATAGCTCTGGGAAGTTTTATACTTCATATAGATGGTAAGCTGCATATAGTCCCATCCTATTTGGGTAAATTTGCCGTTTTTTTACAGATGGCATCAATAATATTGGGTTTCTTGCTCTATCCATATACTTCATATGTTTGGCATCTTACAGGCATAGTAACGGTTTTAGCTGGGATAGGTTATTTCATTAGAGAGATTCGAGCATAGAGATGTTATCCTATCCTGTAGTTGCGGTTGTTGGCAGACCTAATGTGGGCAAATCAACTTTATTTAACCGTCTATTGGGATTAAGACGTGCGATTATAGAGAAGAGTAAAGGGGTTACAAGAGATAGAACATATGGTGAGTTAGAATGGGAAGGTGCCTATTTTACCCTCATAGATACTGGAGGAATAGTAACCTCGGAGGATCTTAAAAAGGATATCTCTTTTAAAGTAAAGAAACAGAGTTTAAAAGCTATCCGAGAATCTGATATGGTAATTTTTGTTGTAGATGGAATTGAAGGGCTCCATCCGTTAGATAAAGAGATAGCAGATATTCTGCGCATAGAAGAGAAAGAGGCTGTAGTAGTAGTAAATAAGGTAGATAATCAAAAGATGGAATTGAATCTTTCTGAGTTCTATTCTCTTGGCATAGAAGATATAGTTGCTATTTCAGCTATGCATGGTAGGGCGGTAGATTCCTTATTAGATGTTTTAAAAGAACGCCTTCCTCTTATACCTCAAGCAGAAAAAAATAGTAAAGCTATAAGACTGGCTATTATTGGTAGACCTAATGTAGGTAAATCTTCTTTTTTAAATGCTGTTTTAAAGGACGATCGTGTTCTTGTAGATGATAAACCAGGTACTACAAGAGATGCTGTAAATACTTTCTTAAAATTCAAAGATTCTGAATTTATCCTTATTGATACTGCCGGGATAAGACATAAGGGCAAGATCAAAGCAGGTATAGATTATTTTAGTTCTATCAGAACAAAAGAGGCGATAGATGAGGCTGATATAGTTTTATTTATGATAGATGGTTACGATGGTATAAGAAAAGATGACTTACATTATATCTATAAGATTTGGGAAGCAAAGAAAGGTATGGTGCTGGGTGTTAACAAGAAAGATCTTATTGAAAAATCATTAGGTGAATATGAGAAGTTGATAAAAGAGAGATTGCCTATTGTAGAATATATGCCGGTTGCTTATTTCTCTGCTAAAGATGGAGATGGGCTAGAAGAAGTTCTTCTTATTGCTAATTCTGTCTACGAAAATATGGGCTTGAGAGTAAAGACATCTCAGGTAAATAACTTTATTGAGGAGGTTAAAGATTCTCATCCTGCGATGTCTAAAGGTAAGAAGATATTTAAGTCTTATTATGGTGCTCAAGTTGATACTCATCCTCCTAAGATGGTCTTTACTGTGAACCATCCTGAATTAATAAAGAAGAGTTATCTAAATTTTCTTGAACGGAGATTGCGGCGTAAGTTCGGGTTCTTTGGAGCGCCTATAAATATGGTATTTCACGGGAAGAAGGAGAAAGATTCATGAGAGATATATTTTTTATATTTTTTGCTTATATAGTAGGCGGAATTCCTTTTGCTTTAATCATATCTAAAATTTTCTTAAAAGTTGATATAAGAAAGAGGGGAAGCGGCAATGTTGGTGCTACTAATGTACTTAGAGTTGCTGGCCCCAAAGCCGGCATAGTAGTTCTTTTGCTGGATATCCTTAAAGGTTTTTTAATCGTAAAGTTTGCACCTTTAAATATCAGCTATCTAGCAGGGTTAGCTGTTATCTCTGGTCATTGCTGGACTCCATTCTTAGGCTTTAAAGGTGGAAAGGGTGTTGCAACGACTTTAGGTGTTCTTTTGAGTATAAGTCCGCTCTTAACCTTATATTCTCTCTTAATCTGGATAGCTGTATTTAGCTTTTCTAAGATCGTATCACTATCTTCTCTAGTTGCTTCGCTACTCTTGCCTTTAATAGTGTTACTTAAATCTGAGCAGCCGCAGGTTGTTGTCTATATTGCTATATATTCAGCTATCATAATATTTCGCCATAAAGTTAATCTTGTAAGGTTAATACGAGGGGAAGAGAAGCGGATAAAATTCAAAAAGAGCTAAGTGCACGCTTCAAAATAGTTCCAGCCTTTAATCGTTAAATTATTACATAATAGTAGTTTAGGATACAGGAATATTCGTATTTTAAATTACTTTATAAAAATATTTATAAAATTTGATTTTACTGTGTTTAAATGGTATAAATACTATAAGGAGATAGAATTATGAAAGAACTATATTATAAAAAAGAACTTTCAAATGACCACAGGAAGAAACGAATCTCATTTCAAGGTTGCCTGGAGAATCGCGGTAAGAAGGTTGAGGTACACAAAAATTGTAGCTACGATATAAAAGAAGAGAGAGTTATAAGGTCTCAGGCGGAATTTAATGATATAGTTAAAAAGATTCATGATGGAGAAGTTTTAAACCATCTCTATATTAAAAAGATAGTAGATTCTGATTCAGGTAAAGTGACCTTAAGTTACATTGGTAAGGGTGAACTGGTTGCTCTTTATAGGAATAAGGTTTATAGGATTGTATATAAGCATGAACATATCGTTGAAGCTTATCCTGCCTAGTAGCAATCCTATCATTTTTATTTTAATATTTAATTTTTAATCTGACTGTTTTATACTGTAGTTATTATGAATCCACTAGTAGTTATTCCAGCACATAACGAAGAGGCGTTGTTAGGAGGAGTCTTAGAAGATGTATTGAGACCAAAACTGTTCGATATTCTTGTTGTTGATGACGGTTCTATAGATGATACTTATCAGCTAGCAGAGTCTTATCCGGTTGCAATATTAAAGAACGAGATCAACATGGGTAAAGGTGCTGCTTTGAAGAGGGGGTTCGATTACGCAAAAAGTAAAGGTTATAGAGATATTATAATTGCTGATGCTGATGGCCAACATAGAGTAGATGATCTTATTGCTATCTATAATCGATCTTTAAGTTCGAATGCTGATGTAATTATAGGTAATAGAATGTGGCATCCGCAAAATATGCCTTGGGTAAGAAGAGCGACAAATATGTCAATATCTAAAGCATTATCTTATGTTACAAGAGTATATGTTCCAGATACACAGTGTGGTTTAAAGCTGTTAAGAGAGCATACGCTTTTAGATTTAAATATATCTAGTAATAAATTTGAAGTTGAATCAGAGCTTCTACTCCAAGCTATAAATAAAGGGTATAAAATAGAATCTATAAATATATCTTCAATTTATATTAAAGGTAGGAGAAGTCATATTAGACCATTTAGGGATACAATACGTTTCTTAAGGTTTTTCTTTAAAGTCATCTGTAATAGATAGAGGTTTTTAAGCAGGTATTATGAAAAATATAATTTGGGTAATGCTTATTGCGGCTTCACCTATTTTAGAGCTACGCGGAGCAATACCGTTTGCAATAAAATTAGGACTGAGTCCTTGGGAAGTGTTTTTCTTTTCTATAATTGGGAACGTACTTCCTGTACCTATATTACTATGTCTCTTTTCTCCAATAAGTGAAAAGTTGAGAAGATTATCTTTTTTTTCAGGATTTTTCAATTGGTTAGAAGAGAGAACTAGACGTAAGGCAGCCCTTGTCGGGAAGTATGAGTTCTTAGGCCTCATACTATTTGTTGCAATACCATTTCCTACAACAGGAGCTTGGACAGGTTCTTTTGCTGCGAGCATATTTAAAATGAGATTTAAGAAAGCTTTTCTTGCGATTTCAATAGGTATTATTATTGCTGCTTCTATTGTTAGTTTGATATCTTGGGGTGGTCTCTCGTTGTTTAAATCATAGCAGATGAGTTTTGAATTAGTAAGCGAATACAAGCCTAAAGGGGATCAACCTAAAGCAATAGAGTCTCTAATCCAGGGCTTCAACTCTACGTCTCGTCAGACTCTTCTTGGAGTTACTGGAAGCGGAAAGACTTTTACCGTTGCTAATCTAATAAATAATATAGGTTTACCCACTCTTGTTATCTCGCATAATAAGACTCTTGCCGCTCAGCTTTACAGGGAATTTAAAGGTTTCTTTCCTCATAATGCTGTTGAATATTTTGTCAGTTATTATGATTACTATCAACCCGAAGCTTATATCCCAGTTACCGATACATACATAGAGAAAGATGCGTCTATAAATGATGAATTAGATAAGTTGCGGCTGAGGGCTACATCGGCTCTTATGAGCAGAGATGATGTAATAGTTGTTGCATCCGTATCTTGCATATACAATCTGGGTTCACCAGAGGACTATCAAGAGCTTCTATTTGAAGTTAAAAGAGGAGACTCTATATCTAGGGATAGTATTATTAAAGATCTTATTGATGTTCAATATGAAAGAACTGATCTTCAGTTAAAAAGAAAGTTTTTTAAGGTAAAAGGTGAGATTATAGATATCTTTCCTGCATATTCAGAATTCCAATGTCGTATTCAGCTTTACGATGATAAAGTTATTAGGATTACTGAGATCCATCCTGTAACAGGTGAGGTAATTTCAGAATTAGAAAAATTCTTGCTTTATCCAGCAAAACATTTTGTTGCAGGGAAAGACAAGATCGATTCAGCTGTTATCTCTATAGAAGATGAGTTAAAAGAGAGACTATCTGAACTTAAAAGCGAGAATAAGATATTACAATATCAAAGACTTCTTTCTAGAACCAAATATGATATTGAGATGTTAAGAGAGACTGGCTATTGCCATGGCATCGAAAACTATTCCAGGCATCTATCAGGTAGACCTTCAGGTTCCCGCCCTTGGTGTTTGATGGACTATTTCTCTAAGGACTCTCTTTTAGTTATAGATGAATCCCATGTTAGTATTCCCCAGATAAGAGGTATGTATAATGGAGATAGAGCCAGGAAACAGACTCTAGTTGATCATGGATTTCGTCTTCGGTCATGCCTAGATAATAGACCATTAAAATTTGATGAATTTGAATCTTTGTTGAATAAGGTTCTCTATCTTTCAGCCACGCCATCAAAGTATGAAATAGAGAAGAGCAATCGTCATGTTGTAGAACAGGTAATAAGGCCTACAGGTCTCCTGGATCCTAAAATAGAGGTTAAGCCTACAGATTCTCAGATTGAAGATCTTGTATTTCAAATAAAAAGCAGGATTAAAAACAATGAACGTTCACTAGTTACTACGTTGACGAAGAAGATGGCTGAAGATCTCTCTTCTTACTTAATTGAGCTAGGCATAGATGTTGCTTACTTGCATTCAGATATAGACACTATTAAGAGGGTTGAGATATTAAAAAATCTGCGTCTAAAGAAGATAGATGTTATAGTAGGCGTTAATCTTTTAAGAGAAGGTCTTGATCTTCCGGAAGTATCTTTGGTTGCAATTCTTGATGCTGATAAAGAGGGTTTTTTGCGTTCAGGCACTGCTCTTATACAAGTTGCAGGTAGAGCTGCAAGAAATATTAACGGTAAAGTTATTATGTATGCAGATAAAATAACTGATTCAATGAAGTTTACAATATCAGAGACAGAGCGAAGAAGGTCTATACAGTCTCAATATAATAGAGAGTATAATATAAAGCCCAAAACCATAAAGAAGGCGGTGACTGATTATCTCGATTCTTGTATTGACTCCAAGCAATTGGTGAGAGAGTCTATAGGTAGCAAGGGAGAGCTTGACTTGCAGTTTTTGATAGCCGAACTTTATAACGATATGGATAATGCGGCTAGAAACCTTCACTTTGAAAAAGCAGCTGAGATAAGAGACTTGATATCAGATTTAAAAGGGCAGAGCAATGTATCTGAAGATGAGATATTGAGGATATCTGATAGCATTAATGGTGAGAGAGATGTCAAAAAGATTAAATCAAAACATAATAGAAGAAGGCATTAAAAAAGAATCTATATTTTCTGAGGTAGTTCTCCTAGATAGCGTGAGTTCTACTCAGGACTATCTCTTTGAGAATGCAGATGGTCTTAGAGATAGAGCAGTTGTGATAGCAGAGAATCAATTGAGTGGTTATGGCCGTATGGGTAGAGCGTGGGACTCTTCTTACGGTAAAGGTCTCTATATGAGCGTGCTCTTTAAAGGTAGGATAAAGTCTGAAGGACTCACTATGTTAGGTTCGTTATCTCTATGCAGTTTTCTAAGTGCAGAGTATGGTCTTGATTTTAAGATGCGATGGCCTAATGATGTTATATATAAAGATAAGAAGATTGCAGGTGTTTTAGCAAATATGAGCGATGGTGTCATTGCATTGGGTTTTGGAGTCAATATAAATCAAAAACATAGCGAGCTTCCTGATGTAGGTAGCTCTATCTTTTTGTTAAGAGGGGAAGAGATAGATAGAGATGTTTTTATATTTAATTTTCTTAATCAACTTCAAAAAGATTTAAAGAGCTGGGAGGTTGACTCTTTTAAATATTTAAGAAAGCTCTGGTCTGAGTTTGCTCTTTTTAAAGGAAAAGATATTACCGCTATAACAAGGAGTGGTATAATTAAAGGGGTCGTTGAAGATATAACAGAGGATTATGGGCTAATAATAAGAACTGATATGGGTTATAAGACTGTACTCAATTTTAAAGAACTCATAAAGATAAGATGAAAGATACTTTATTGATAGATTTAGGTAATACCAGTATAAGTTTGGCTGTTAAGTCAGAAGATAAATTTTGTGATTTAACAAGATTCAATTCTAATGATTTAGATTCTCTTAAATCTTATCTAATGGATAAGGATATTGGAAGAGTTGTTATGTTGTCCGTTGCTCCAAGACAAGGAAAGATTATCGAAGCTTTCTTAAGAGAGCTCTATAAAAAAATAAGGATAGATAGAATTGGAGATAGTATAGCTATTCCTATGGTAAGTAATTATAGTAAAGAGTCTAAGTTAGGTTACGATAGATTATTAAATGCTTATTTTATAAGAGAGAAAATTGGATACCCTGCTGTATCTGTAGATATTGGTAGCGCTATTACTATAGATCTCATCTCGTCTAAAGGAGAGTTCGTGGGAGGGGTTATCTTTCCTGGTTTTAAGGTTTTAGCAGAAGCCCTCAAAGAGAGAACAGAGATGTTGCCTAAGGTAGATTTTAACTCTATTCCTCAAAGCTACTACGGAGAGAATACAGAAGACGCTATTAAGCTGGGAATATTAACTGCTGTTAGCAGTCTTGTTGATAGAGTGATAGGTAATTATAGGAATATCGAAGGTATTAATACTCCTGTAGTCTTAACCGGCGGAGATGCTCAACTTTTAAATAATAACCTAAATATGGATATTATCTATCTCCCAGAGCTAACAATTGACGCTATCAGTCTTTTATCTTCTTAAAAATTCTAATAAATGCAATATATGATTTAAATCTTTCTCTAGGTACTTTTAAATTCTTTATTTTTCTTAAAAATAACCTATATTAATGGTTGCATATAATTTCTTTTAGATGTATTGTTTTATCTCTAGGTTTAGCACTCGGTTGTTTAAAATGCCAAAAAGGAGGCAAAAGATGAATGTCAAACCATTAGGTGACAGAATTTTAGTAAAACCAATGCAGGCAGAAGAGAAGACCAAGGGTGGTATTCTACTTCCGGACACAGCAAAAGAGAAACCTCAGCAGGGTGAGGTTGTAGCTGTAGGGCAGGGAAAAACTTTAGAGACAGGAGAGGTAAAGGCTCTTGAAGTAAAAGCTAAAGATAAGGTTTTGTACGGTAAGTATTCTGGTACTGAAGTAACGGTTGAAGGTGAAGAGTATCTTATCATAAGAGAAGATGATGTTCTTGCAATAGTAGCATAATAGGAGGTAATAAAATGTCAGCAAAACAACTTTTATTTAATCAAGAAGCAAGAAGCAAAATTTTAGAAGGAGTTGAGAAATTGGCTTCAGCAGTAAAAGTCACATTAGGTCCTAAAGGGAGAAACGTTGTTTTAGAGAAGAAGTTTGGTTCTCCTATTATAACAAAAGACGGAGTTACAGTTGCAAAGGATATTGATCTTGAGGATCCCTTTGAAAATATGGGAGCACAACTTGTAAAAGAGGTAGCCGAGAAGACATCTGATATTGCAGGGGATGGAACTACTACTGCAACTATACTTGCCGAGGCTATTTACAGGGAAGGTCTTAGAAATGTTACTGCAGGTGCAAATCCTATGGCTCTTAAGCGTGGGATAGAGAGTGCAGTTGCGAAAGTTATTGAAGAGTTGAAGAAGCTCTCCAAAGAGGTTAAAGATAAGAAAGAGATTGCTCAGGTTGCAACAATTGCAGCTAACAATGACATCTCAATCGGTGAGTTGATTGCAGAGGCGATGGAAAAAGTTGGTAAAGATGGGGTTATTACGGTAGAAGAGTCAAAGACTCTCTCGACCAACCTTGAAGTTGTAGAGGGTATGCAGTTTGACCAGGGATACCTCTCTCCGTACTTTGTAACAGATGCAGAGAGAATGAATGTGGTCTTAGAAGATCCTTACATTCTTATATACGAGAAGAAGATCTCTGCTGTTAAAGATCTTTTGCCTTTACTTGAGAAGATTGCAAGAACAGGTAAGGCTCTTGTGTTAATAGCTGAAGATCTTGAAGGTGAAGCTCTTGCAACTCTTGTTGTAAACAGAATTCGCGGAACACTATCTGGTTGTGCTGTTAAAGCCCCAGGTTATGGCGAAAGAAGGAAAGCCATGCTTCAAGATATTGCAACTTTAACAGGTGGCCGTGCTATAACAGAAGATCTTGGTATTAAGCTTGAGAGTGTTGAGTTGGAAGACCTAGGCAGAGCTAAGAGAGTTAACATAGATAAAGATAATACAACTATTGTAGGCGGAGAAGGCGCAACTAAAGATTTAGAAGCAAGAATTGGACAGATAAAGAAGCAGATTGAAGATTCTGATTCTGATTACGATAGAGAGAAACTTCAAGAGCGTTTGGCTAAATTAGCCGGTGGCGTTGCTGTAATTAATGTTGGCGCTGCAACAGAGACTGAGATGAAAGAGAAGAAGGCCCGTGTTGAAGATGCTTTGCATGCAACACGTGCAGCAGTTGAAGAAGGTATTGTTCCTGGAGGTGGAGTTGCGCTTTTAAGAACTATTCCTCAGCTTGAATCTCTTAAACTGAAAGGTGAACAGCAGGTAGGAGTTGATATAATACGTCGAGTATTAGAAGAGCCTATAAGACAACTTGCAAAGAATGCAGGGGAAGAGGGTGCGATAATACTTGAGAGAATAAAGAATGAGAAGTCTGAAGTAGGTTACAATGTTAATACTTCAGAATATGTCAATATGTTTGAAGCAGGTATAATAGACCCTACAAAGGTTACAAGAAGTGCTTTAGAGAATGCATCTAGTATAGCATCTCTACTTCTTACAACAGAGGCTCTTATAGCCGATAAACCTGAAGAGGACAAGGGTTCTGCTATGCCAGCTGGTATGCCTCCTGGTGGAATGGGTGGAATGTATTGAGCTTAAATAAGTAGATTTTTCTAAAGCCCCGGATTTTTCCGGGGCTTTTTT
>CAYRCW010000003.1:0-30808 GCA_964422895.1 uncultured Planctomycetia bacterium
AAGAATGGAAATAGCGGTGAGTGGACTCGAACCACTGACAATACGGGTATGAGCCGTACGCTCTAACCAACTGAGCTACACCGCCATAGAAACTGAGTTTAAATTATACCAGAATATCTGGCGATTTAAATACTGAAAATCAAGTTTTAGCTACAGATAATATTTGAACCTCAACTGGAAGTTGCTTATTCATCTCTTTTTTCAATCTATCCTCTTCTATCTCTTCTTTCAACTTTACAAACAACTGCTCACCTTCACTCTCTATACCAAGCTTAAGAGCTCTTGTGAATTTAATCTTTGGTATCGGATGAAAACCTTGTGAATAAAAAACATCTACATTAGCTCGCCTTAAAACGCGCTGGAATAGATGCAAGAGATCTAGGTGAGATATAAATTTTAACAACCCTTTCTTTGTAAATACTAACTCATACTCAATTGGAGCTTTCATGCTTTTCTTTGAATCAGCTTTTTGAGATCTTCAACGTCTAAAGAGTGCAGCATTGCCTGCTCATAGCCTATATCACCATTTAGATATAGATTGACTAAACTCTGATTCATGGTGCTCATACCCTCTGCCTGCGCAGTCTGAAGTATTGATGTTATCTGATGGACTTTGCTCTCTCTGATCATACTTCTTATTGCATGGTTTGCAACCATCATTTCATAAGCCAATACACGACCCTTTCCTTCTTTCTTACCCATAAGTTGCTGCGTAAGAACTGCTAAAAGCACAAAAGAGAGCTGAACCCTCACTTGAGATTGTTTATGAGATGGAAAAACATCAATAATCCTATTAATACTCTGAATTGCATCAGGAGTATGCAAAGTAGCTAAGACAAGGTGTCCTGTCTCAGCTATATTTAAAGCTGCCTCCATTGTCTCGAGATCGCGCATCTCCCCGACAAGTATAATATCAGGATCCTCTCTTAACACATGCCTTAAAGAGTTATTGAATGAATGCGTATCTGAACCTACTTCTCTTTGATCTATAACAGAATTCTTGGATTTAAATACATACTCTACAGGGTCTTCTACTGTAATAATGTGACTTGTTTTATTCTCATTTAACCATTCAATCATCGAAGCTATAGATGTAGACTTACCACTCCCAGTAGGGCCTGTAACAAGAATAAGACCTTTATTTTTATTTAATAATTTCTCTATTATAAGTTCCTGATTTAGACCACATTCAGAGAGCGAAGGCACATGGACTGGCAACATTCTTACTGCAGCAGCTAAAGAACCTCTTTGGATATAGAGATTTATTCTATAACGAGCTATTCCTTCTATCTCTAAGGCAAAATCAAGCTCCCATTCTTTTTTAAACCTTTCTTTCTGCTCTTCATTTAATGCGTTGAAAACTAATTTTTCAATGTCTTCTGATAAGAGTTCAGAGTGATCGCTGATAGTCAACTTCCCATCTATTCTAAATATCGGAGGATATCCACCTTTAAGATGTAGGTCAGAAGAATTATTTTGAGACATCTCAACAAGAAGTTCTTTAAGAATACTATCCATTTCACCTCTTTTAATAATACTCTTAAGAAAATCCATATCATTACCTCCTTTTAATATTAAATATACTAAAATTTAACTCTAGCATTCTCAAAACTTGCCCATAAATCTTTTTTATCAATACCTACATCCAGATAATCCCAGGGTAGAACAGAAGATTCACCCCAACAGGGCTTAAGATAATCCTCTATATCAATACCCTTCTTGTTAAATGCATTATACCATAAATCACTATTGAATTCTCCTTCCCAAGAATCGAACCTTGCTCCGTTTTTCCAAGCTTCATAGATAACAGCCGACAACCTTCTATCCCCCCTAGAAAATATCGCCTCAATTAAAGAATAATCATAATCTCTAAAATCTATCTTTATACGTCTATTTCTTAAATTGTCTCTTATGAAACCAATCTGCTTTAATACCTCTTCTCTAGATGCAAAATGATACCACTGAAAAGGCGTATGAGGCTTAGGAATAAAAGTTGCAAAGCTAAGCTTTAAATTTACAGATCTCTTTGTCTTAAGTTTTAGAAGCTCTTTTATAAAGATTACTGTCTCTTTTAAATCGTCTATCTTAAGACCCGGAAGACCAAGCATATAATACAACTTTATACTCTTCCAACCTCTATCAAATGCAAAAGATGTAATCTCAGTTAATATGTTTTCATCAACATGCTTACCCACTATATTTTTCATCCTTAAAGAGCTTACCTCGGGAGCAAATGTTAATGAAGGTCTCTTTGTATCGATAAACTTGCTTAGACTACTTATAAGACTCTCACTAACCCAGAGAGACGGTAAGCTTAAGAATACATTTTGATCTTCAAATTTACTCCTTAGACTGTCAACTAGTTTCTCTATACCTGAATAGGCTCCACTGGATAATGAAGATAAGCAGATCTCTTCATAGCCTGTATTCTTATAGCTATCATTAGCAATAGAGATAATGTTCTCTATTCCTCTCTCTCTTGGCGGACCATAGTAGACTCTTGCTTGGCAGAACCTGCAAAAGTTTGGACAACCTCTCATAATCTCAACATTTATCCTATCATGAATAGTGCGAATATAAGATACAGGGGGGCTTAGAGAATGAGCTGCACTATCAAGATCTTTTATATAGTTCTTTTTAACCTTTCTATTTATAGCAGGTATTACAAAGTTCTCTTCTGTTAATTCTATTTTATAAAGCGAAGGAATATAAATGGAACTCTGATCTTTAAGACTTAACAGCAGCTCTTCTCTTGATAGACTATTCTTACGACCTTTAGATATTTTATCCAAAAGAGGAATAATTACATCTTCTGCTTCACCTACAAGAAATAGATCAAAAAAATCAGCGACAGGCTCAGGATTCAATGTAGAAGGTCCTCCTCCAATTACAAGAGGATGATTATCCGATCTGTCTTTAGAGAAAATATCTAATCTAGCTAAATCAAGTATAGTTAAAATATTAGTATAGTTTAATTCATGTTGAAGCGTAAATGCAATGACATCAAACTCAGATAAAGGTCTCTTGCTCTCAAGGCTATACAGGGGAATATTTGAACTCTTAAGCAAACTCTCCATATCATGCCAAGGAGCAAAAGATCTCTGACATATAAACTCAGGTTCTGAATTTATGATTTCATAGATAAGACGCAAACCTTGATTGCTCATTCCAATCTCATAGATATCTGGATATATCAAAGCAACTTTAAGTAAAGAATTATTCCAATCTTTTTCTATACTATTGTGCTCTCTACCTATATAACGACCAGGTTTTTGGACTTTAGAGAGATTGTTTAAAATAAAATCTTCTATTTTTTTAGAATCCATACAATTATTTATCTCTAAAAAATAATGCTATCATGACAACGGTAACCATTAAATCTGAACCGCCATAGCTAAAGAACGGAAGCGGCAACCCTACGATAGGTAGCACCCCTATGGTCATGCATATATTAACTATTATCTGAACTGATATGGTTACAAGAAAGAGATTAAGCAACATTCCTGAGGCTCCATCTTTTCTCCTGGATGCAATACTATGCATCCTTCTAAGCATAAGCAGGTACAGCCCTAAAAGTACAATAACACCTAAGAAGCCCCATTCTTCAGCAAAAACTGGAAAGACAAAATCTGTATGAGACTCTGGAAGAAATCTTAATTGACCCTGAGCCCCTTTTAACCATCCTTTACCTACGATACCGCCTGAACCTACAGCTATCTTAGACTGCATTAGAGTATAACCTGCCCCCAAAGGATCAAGCTCTGGATTAACAAACGTCAGAATTCTACTCTTCTGATAAGGCTTTAAATTAAAATAGAGAATAGGAACCATTATTAACCCGGCAATAATCCAAGGTAGAGCTTTTCTAAGCTTTACCTTCTTAAGCATAAAAAATGCTATAACAGAAGGAAAGAGCATCAATGAACCGCCTAAATCTGGCTCTTTAGCAATTAATATCGCAGCTAAAAATGTGAATAACAGTGGCATGATAAATGAAAAAGAACTTTCAAAATTACTATAATAAAAAACAGAGACGAGAAAGATAGGCAATGAAAATTTCATAACTTCTGAAGGTTGAATATTTATAAAGCCAAATTTTATCCACCTATGAGTAGAGCCCTCAGCAGGCAGTATTAATACTAAAATCAAAAGCAGAAGAGAGATAACATAAAATATTAATCCCAAATTTAATATTCTCCTAGTACCTATAAAAGAGACTCCAAAACCTACAAAGAGCGACGCTAAAAACCAGATAGATTGCCGCATAATATAGCTGCCTGCAAAATTATAACTTGCACTATATAGATTCATTATTCCGATTAAAAATATAATTAAAACATAGCAGATCAATATATCGAATCTCTTATTCATAGCTCACTTTTCTTGTAATAATAATTTAGAAACTCTTTTACTATTCTTGCACTAACATAACCTCCGCCACCTCCATGTTCAACAAAAGCTAAAAAAGCAATTCTAGGAGAGTCGTATGGTGCAAAACCTCCAAACCAAGCATGAGACTTTCCTAATGCTACCTGAGCTGTACCTGTCTTACCAGCAATAACAGGACTAATCTTAGCTATTTGACCTGTACCAGTAGAACTATTTACAGCATCTTTCATAGACCTTTTTATAAATTTTATATTTTTAATAGCTACAGAGAGAATCTCAGCTTCTTCTTTATATGTTGCCTCCCCACTTATAGAACTACAAATCTTGGGTTTTAAAAGAGTCCCATCATTAGCCAGAGCTGCTATAAACCTAACAACCTGCATAGGGCTTACTAAGAGATACCCTTGGCCTATAGATATATTAATTGTATCTCCAGGATACCAATGCTCTTTCTTTTCCTTAACTTTCCAAGCTGGAGACGGCAAAAAACCGTCTTTCTCATAAGGTAAATCGATCCCTGTTTTTCGACCAAAACCAAAAAGATCTGCATAGTATATGATAGAATCAATACCAGTTTTTAATCCAGTATTGTAAAAATATACATTACAGGAATGAGCTATGGCTTGACGTAAATCCTGCCAATTATGTCCACTACTTTTCCAACATTTATAGTTATGCTTTCCGTATTTAAAATATCCTGGGCAAAAAAATCTATCCCCTGGATTAATAGCATTACTCTCAAGAGCTGCAACAGCAATAAGTAGCTTAAATACTGATCCTAATGGATATTCTCCTTGTATAGTGCGATTTAAAAGAGGGTTCTCTGCGGATCTAAGTAATTTTAATATCTTATGATTATCAGAAGATATAAAAAGGTTGGGATTAAAGTTGGGTGAGCTAACTGCAGTTATTACCTCACCTGACTCAACATCCATAGCAAGAAAACAACCTACATAAGGAGCTAACAACTCTTCTGCTTTCTGCTGCAAATCTAAGTCGATAGTCAGATAAACATCCAAACCTCTCTTTGGATCCTGTTGACTCAGAACCTCTATAATCTTACCTTGATTGTCAACCTTAACTAGCATCCCGCCATCGCTACCCTTCAAATAAGGTTCAAACTCTTTCTCTGCTCCATTCTTCCCAATATAAGAGCTAAACCTGTATCCATAAGGTTTGAGCTCCCTTAACTCTTCTTCAGAAATCTCACCAAGATAGCCAAGTAGATGAGATGCAACAGAATCAAAAGGATAATATCTCTTAATATTCTCAGATATTAGCAGTCCTGATATATCCCTATATTTCTCTTTCAAAAATAAAGCCTTTTCAAAATCAACATCAGAGACAAGAGTTAAAGGAGCAAATGGAGCTTTGAACTTAAGCTTATAGGACCTCTTTAAATCTTCTACGCTAACACCAAGCTCTTTATTTATTACATTAAATATTTCATCTCTATTTTTAACTCTATCTGGAAGTACCTGTATTGAGAAATTTAAACGATTTCCAGCAAGTTCCCTGCCATAGCGATCTAAAATATTGCCCCTATAACCACTGAGAGGCAAGACTCTAAGATAATTATTTAAACTCATCTCTCGATAATAATCACCTTTAAGAACTTGAAAGCAGAAAATTCTTAAAATAATTAATATAAGAGACGTGGTTAAAAATATTTTGTATATTTTGGAAAACATTTTTCTAAATAGAGTTGTGCAAAATAGATACCTATTATTAATATAGAATTATACATTAAATTTAAAAAATATATATTTACACCAGCTTTATACTCTATTAAAAAATGAAAATTACAAAAAGTTCTTATAAAAATAAAACCTAAAAATAGAAACAAAAAATTAGATACTCTACTGCCATGAAACACTTTGAGCTGCCATCTTCTTAAAAGATAGAGTACGAAATAAGGTACAACGTACAATCCTAAAGAATAAATATTGAAGACCTCGGCAATCAAAGCACAAATCAAGAAATCATTATAATTAAATTTATCATCAAGAATAAGAGAGTATAGAAAAATGAATGATACTAAATCTACTCCACTAAACACCTTCAAAACTCCGGCAATAAATAAAAGCACTAAGTATAACATTAATCTGCTACAATTATTAAAATATTCTCAGCCTTAGAAAGATCAGCAAATGGTTCAACATCAGCAATCTTATACATCTGAGAAGCATGCATATAGACATTAACTATTTTACCAATTGCTATCCCTCTAGGCAGCAAACCTTTTCCTGAAGTCACTACCCCATCTCCCACTTTAACATCGCTGTTAATATCTATATAAAATAATTTTAAATTGAGACCCTTACCTCTACCTACTAACAAAGCAATGTCTCTAGTAGAAGAGATGCGAGCAGATATATTAAAACTAGGATCAAAATAAGGCAGTACAAAAGAATAGCTTATGTTCACATCGTCAACTATGCCCACAAAACCATCAGATGTTATTGCTGCACTATGCTTTTTAACATTATCTTCACTTCCTTTGTCTATTAAAAACTTAACTCTTAATTCTTCTTTTATCCTAGAAACAAGATTGGCTACGATAGGATCTTTTAAACTCTCTTTTAACCCTAGAGATATTTTAAGATTATTATTCTCGTTCTCAAGATTATCTATCCTGCAAGCTTGACTCTGATTCTCTCTTAATATTTGAGCTATATCTTCTTGAGAAGTATCACCTTTTTTACTTAAAAAACTGAAGATATTTGTATTAGAAAATTTGGATGAAATTTGAAACATAGTATTTTGGAAAAAACCCTTCAACAAGAAAAGGGCTATAAACAAGGAGACTGTAATCAAACCTCTTTTCATCTATTATTAGAACAAGGGCTCACTAAGCTTCTAGTTTAGGCTGGACTGTAACTCTCTTTAAATACCTTAATTCACTTAATACTTTACCAGTACCCAGAGCAACCGCAGTCAGAGGATCGTCTGCAACATGAACAGGAAGACCTGTCTCCTCAGTTATCAGAAGATCTAAACCTCTAAGAAGTGCGCCACCACCTGCTAAAACAATTCCAACCTCTATTAAATCTGCAGAAAGTTCCGGGGGAGTTCTCTCAAGAGTAAATCTAGTTACTTCTAGTATCTGAGTAATAGGTTCCGCCATAGCTTCTCTTATTTCTTCGGAAGTTACAGGAACTGTTTTAGGTAGACCTGTAACTATATCCCGCCCCTTTACCTCCATTGATAGCTCTTCTTCCAGTGGATATGCTGACCCAATTTTTATCTTAATATCTTCAGCAGTCCTCTCTCCGATCATAAGATTATAGGTTTTTTTCATATGCTGAATTATAGCCTCATCCATCTCATCGCCGCCTATTCTAATGCTTTTTGCTAAGACCAGTCCTGCTAAAGATATCACTGCTATCTCAGTAGTACCTCCACCTATATCTATGACCATATTGCCTATAGGTTCATATATAGGTAGTCCTACTCCTATTGCAGCAGCAACAGGTTCTTCTATAAGATACACTTCTCTTGCCCCAGCATGAAGAGCTGAGTCTTTTACAGCTCTCTTTTCAACCTCTGTAATACCAGATGGTATAGCTACTACAACTCGGGGTTTCAATAAAAACTTCTTCTTATTTACTTTTGTTATGAAATATCTTAACATCTGTTCAGTTACTTCGAAGTCTGTTATAACTCCATCCTGAAGAGGTCTAATAGCCACTATATTACCCGGGGTCTTACCAAGCATTCTTTTAGCTTCCTCTCCAACAGCTAAGACACGGTTCTGACTTCTCTCTATTGCAACAACTGAAGGCTCGCATAAAACAATACCTTCACCTTTAACGTAAACTAATGTAGTTGCGGTACCGAGATCTATACCGATGTCAGAAGAGAAAGAAGCATTAAGCCCTTCATAAAGAGAGCTTAAGCTTTTCCAAACTTTTGATAAATTTATCTTTGCCATAATAAACTGATATATTCTATCAACTTGCTATATTTAAGTCAAACCACAAATCACCTATCTATATGATTTTAATACAATCATCTAAGATACTATTTAGATCCTCAACGAAATGAGGATAAGAGATAGCTATAGAATCTAGAGAATCTAATGTCGAATCACCTTTAGCTAAGATAGAGGCTACTATGTTAACCATAGCAGTTCTATGATCAGAAAAACTTAATAAGTCAGCACCCTTAAGAGACTCTACTCCTTTTATTAACACATCGTCACCTAAAACCTCTATTCTAGCACCCATATCTGTTAAATTTTTTACCATAGAGTCTATTCTATCTGTCTCCTTAACTCTTAACTCAGAGACACCCTCTATATAACTATCCCCTTGCGCAAGAGAAGCAACTAAGAATAGCACCGGAAGTTCATCTATAAGAGACGGGATCTCTTCCTTAGATACATTCACCCCTTTTAAGCTAGAACTCGCTATAGATATATTGGCAGATGGCTCAGATATAACAGAATCTGCTTCACTTACAATCAAATCAATACCTATATCTGCACCCATCCTCTTTAAAACATTTATAAAACCGCAGCGAGTAGGATTAATGCCCACATTCTTAAGGAGTAATTTTGAATTAGAACTTAAAATTGTAAGAGCGATAAAAAATGCAGCAGAAGATATATCCGCTGGAACAGAGAAATCAAAAACTCTCAATCTATCTGTTTTCTTTATCTCCACATCTAACCCATCGAAAAATATGTTTGCACCAAAAGATAAAAGCATTCTCTCCGTGTGATCCCGAGAACTATATTTCTGATGAATTATAGTCGGAGATTCTGCATACAAACCCGCCATTAGAATAGCTGATTTGACCTGAGCACTGGATACAGACATATCATAGTTTATACCTTTTAGCCTTGAACCCTTAACTTCTATTGGTAATAGATTTGCACCATCAGGACCGCTAAAAGAACCACCCATCATAGATAGAGGCTCTGTAACCCGTTTCATAGGACGTAGGGATAGCGATTCATCCCCTTTAATTTTTGCATTAAAATCTTGAGCACTAAGTAAACCTAAAATCAATCTTGCAGTAGTTCCAGAGTTGCCAAGATAAAGAGCTTGGTCAGGTTTTTTTAATCCCTTTAACCCTACACCTGATACATTAACTTCATTTCCATCAACTGATATACCTACGCCAAGACTACGGAAAGCATCAATCGTGCTAAGTAAATCTTGGGAGAGTAAAAAATTATCTATCTTTACATTGTTTTCAGATAAAGCAGAAAAAAATATACCGCGATGCGATATAGATTTATCTGATGGTGGAACTATCTCAGAATTAAAAGAAATAGCTTCTGTCTTTTTTATGATTTTCATATTAGATTACAAAAATTACTCTTCTTCTGGAAGTATGTCTATAGTCATACCTTCGGCTATGTTCTCCCTGCCTTCTAATATATCTAAAACAGACATAGATTCGTAAACTCTATCCGGCTGAAGTTTGCCTTGAGTTTGACCCTGGACACTGAATACATACACTGAATCTATATCTACACCATCCTTAGCTCCTTTATTCAAAACAATAAATCCATACTCTTTGTTAAAAGCCATTATCTCTGCTTCTATTTGAGCAACTTTAATCTTTGACAAAGCTTCCTTTTTGTCGACAACTTCTTCTACTACAGTAATATTATCAAGCTTAACTTTATCTTCTTCTGCGAAAGGAGCTATCCTTACTAAGCTTGATTTATCTTTAAAACCTTTCTTGTATTCATCCAGCTTGGATTGCTGTTCTTCAAATCTCTTAAGTAATACATCTCTCTCTTGAGATAGTATTTCAATCTCCGATTTAGCCCCACTTAAATTAATAGTGATATCTCCTACTTCTTTTGACAATGCTTTATTTTTAACTATTTTATCTTCAAGCTCCTGGCTAACTTTTTGGTAATCATCTCTTATCTTATCTAATTCTTGCTTAATATTTTCTTTATCTTCTAAAGCTAAATTTAGAGTAGTCTCCATATCTTTTCTAAGCCTAATCTCTTTTTCTTTTTCCTGATAGAGAAAAAAATAGCCTGCTCCAATTCCAGCTACTATTACAAATATAAGCATAACAATTAAAATTTTCTTAAACATATCATACCTCCTTAAGAATATTATCCAATATAAGATTATAGTTCGTTATATTTAATTTAGAAAGCAAATTTTTAAAATCAACTGCTAGCGGCGCTTTAAAACTAATCTGATTCTTCTCTCTGGGATGAAAAAACTTTACCTGATAAGCATGGAGCGCTTGACGAGAGATTAAATCTGAACTCAGACCATACCTAGAATCTCCAATAATAGGATGGCCGTAATGCTTCATATGGACTCTCAGCTGATGAGTTCTCCCAGTCCTAGGAAAGAGTAAGATAAATGTATAAAACTTTTGAGACTTAACGGTGGTTTTTAGGCTAACCCTTTTAATGACTCTAAAATATGTCTGCGCTGGCTTACCCTTAGAGTCATCGATAACCATTATCGTCCTCTTAATTTTTGACCTTCCAATGGGTCTATCAATCAAACCTTCATCATATTCAACGCTACCCTTAACTAAAGCAAGGTAGTTTTTTATAATATCTCTATTTTTAAATTGAGCAGCAATGTTTTCATGAGAGTCGTTATTCTTAGCGATAATCATAATCCCAGAAGTATCTTTATCGAGCCTATGCACTATTCCAGGCTTTAGATGTCCGTTAACATCTGAGAGCTCGTCAAACTTAAAGAGCAATCCATTAACCAACGTATCTGAACCTAAATTATTCAACGGATGAGAGCTAATACCGGCAGGTTTATTAATTATTGCCAAATCTCTATCTTCATATATAACAGATATACCTACATCTTTAGGTTCTAAATCATGCTCTTTGAGTATATCTTTGAGAATAGTTACCCTATCTCCTTTTTTAATTATATTCGAAGGTCTTACTGAATTATTATTATTGACCGAAATAATTTTCTGATAAATCGCTTTTTTTATTCTCTCTCTAGATAGACTTTTAAAATTAGCATGCAAAAGCAGGTCTAACCTAATATCAGAACCTTGATGATCAAAAGAATAATTATTCTTTATTAAATATGGCATCTTTTAATATTAGAAATACTGCTATTGTTATATAGCTATCGGCAAGATTAAAAGTAGGGAAAAAAGTAAAGTTCACATAGTCTAATACTCCCCCATAGATGAACCGATCCATAAGATTGGATGCTGCTCCGGCTATAATTAAAGTAAAGCTGAAATAGAGTGAGCTAATTTTTAACCCAAATAGAAAATAAACTAAGAAAGACAATAGTATGAAAGCATTTAGCCATATAAAGACATGAGACAGATTGCTCAATACTCCAAAAGCTATTCCAGAATTTATCAAAACTTTGATATTGAAAAAATTAGGTATAATATCATAAATAATTACACCTCGAGGAAATGAACCTAAGTAAGATTTTACTATTTGATCTACTACTAGAAGAACAGCCATCAGCAAAAGGTAGAGACCCTTGCCTTTAAAGCTGTTTTTCACTTCTTCTCCCTTCTAACCCTCTTCTCCTCTTCAGTTTGACACTTTAAACAATATTTAGCATAAGGTATAGCATTCAAACGACTTTTTTTAATCCTCTCTTCGCAAAGCTCACAAATACCATAATCTTTAGACTCAATTCTAAATAAAGCCTCATCTATAAGATACATTAACTCTTGTTCGTTATTAGCTAAAGCATAAGAAAACTCTCTGTCAAAACTATCTGCAGCCATATCAGCCATATGGTAAGTATAGCTAGATATATCTCCAGAAATATCTTTTTGAGATTTATAGATGCTATCTTCGGTTAAACGTCTTATCTCTAAGGCTATTTTATTTTTAAGATCTACTAGAATTTTCTTAAATTTATCCAGCTCTTCTTTATTGAAACTTTTATTCATAATATCTTCTCCAATACTTTAGCACAGCGAAGACAGACATCTTTATGTTTTTCGTCTCCACCAACATCAAGAGTATAATTCCAACACCTCATACACTTTTTACCCTGACTCTGTTCGACAACAATATCTATCTCACCAAGACCATCTATCTCGTCTAAGTCCTCTCTCGCTTCATTTACTTTGATAAGCTCTACGCTTGAAACTATAAAAAGCGTATTCAAAATAGCTTTATAATTATCCAAAAAGCTATAACTATTGTCCAGTAAAATCTTCAACTGAATCTTAGCTTCTAAAGAACTGCCTATCTCACTTAATTCTCTCTTTCTTTCAATAGCTTTCATAACTACATCTCTTAAAACAAAGAGCTTACTAAAATCATTCAAAACTACTTTATTTTCACTATTTAATGCTGTATCTTTGAAGGAAGTTAGATGTACGCTATCATAGCTAGAATCATCATCGCTCTTAAGCTCTAAGTTCATCCAAACATCTTCAGCAGTAAAAGGTAATATCGGAGCTATTAGTCTTACAAGCATAGACAGCAGGTGGTACATAACGGTTTGAGAAGATTTTCTTTTCTCATCTCTAGGGCAGAATGTGTACATTCTATCTTTTAAAATGTCTAAGTAAATAGACGAAAGCTTCTCGTTCATAAAGAGGTATATCTTTTTAAAGACCTGATTGAATTCATATTCTTCATAGAGAGATCTAACTTCTTGATTAAGAACTATAGACTCTGCATATATCCAACTATCTATTAAATCTAAATCTGAATATTCAACCCTGTCACTACTAGGAACATAGTCATATATATTGCTTAAAAGAAATTTAAAGGTATTTCTTATCTTTCTATAAGATTCTACAACCTGCTTTATTATATCCTCTGAAATTCTTAAATCCTGAGTAAAATCACGTGATATAGCCCAAAGTCTTAAAACATCAGCCCCGTATTTATCTATAACTTTAAGAGGAGATATCACATTACCTAGAGATTTAGACATCTTCTTCCCATCACCATCAACCACAAATCCATGCGTAAGAACAGTTTTATATGGAGGCCTATCTTCCATACTAATCCCTGTAATAAGTGAAGTCTGAAACCAGCCTCTGTGTTGATCGCTACCTTCTAAGTATAAGTCGGCAGGATAACTTAAATTATACTCATCTTTTAATACTGCTTGATGACTTATTCCTGACTCAAACCAGACATCTATAATATCATCCTCTTTTTCAAAGAGATCGATATCACTATTACCGCATTTGTCGCATTTGAAATCTTCTGGTAAGAACTTCTTGTAGCTTTCCTTAAACCATATATCAGCACCACTTTTAGCTACTTCTTCTGCAACATTGAGAATAAAACTATAGTCTAAAATAGAGCTTTTACATTGCGTACACTTAAGCGATGGTATTGCAACACCCCAATATCTTTGACGAGAGAGACACCAGTCAGGCCTTGTCTGAAGCATACCTCTCATTCTCTGTAATCCTATTTCAGGAATCCATCTTACCTTATCAGCAGCTTTAAGCAGTCTAGTACGTAATTCAGACTTATCTATCGACATAAAAAGCTGTAATGTTGCTCTAAAGACAATCGGAGATTTGCATCGCCAACAATGAGGGTAAGAATGTTCTATCTTGCCTTCTTTTAATAGAGCGCTTTTATCCCTGAGAACTTCTTTCACCCTTGCATTCCCATCCCAAACAAGTTGACCAGAAAACTCTCCAACGTCTTCAAATATACCCTTATCGTTTAAAGGCATAATTATATCGAGACCTTTCTCTTTACCTAAAAGATAATCATCCATACCATGACCTGGAGCTATATGTACACACCCTGTTCCATCTTCCATAGATACAAAACTAGCACTAACAACTCTAGATTCTCGCTCTATAAAGGGGTGCTTTAATCTAATACCTTCAAGCTCACTACCCTTAAAACTATAGAGTATAGATTCTACTTCCAAAGAAAGATGCTCTTTTAAAAATGGCAACCTCTTAGAAGCAACAACTACTACCTCTTTTGTTTTAAGTTTTACAAAACTATACTCTTCTTCGTAATTAAGAGCTACAGCAACATTTGATATCAATGTCCAAGGAGTAGTAGTCCAGATTAAGAAATAGGAATTCTGCAGTAGATCTATATTGATATCTGATTTTGATATATCATTAATTGCAAACTTTACATATATAGAATCAGAAAGAATCTCTTCATATTCTACTTCAGCCTCAGCTAGAGCAGTCTCACATTTAATACACCAATTCACAGGCTTAACATCTTTATAGAGATAACCCTGTTTTACAAGCTCTGCCAGAGAACGTAGCGTCGCAGATTCATAATCACGGTTTAAAGTAAGATAAGGGGTATCCCAGTTAGCCATACAGCCCAACCTTTTAAACTCTTTTTTCTGAATCTCAACATATTTAAGAGCATAATCTTTTGCTTTTTTACGAAATTCAACAGGCTCAATATCAGACTTTTTTAATTTAAGATTTTTTATAAGCTGATGTTCGACGGGAAGACCATGGCAATCCCAACCAGGTATAAGATTAACAAAATGACCAGTCATAGATTTAAATCTTAGAACCACATCTTTTAATGTCTTGTTTAAAGCATGCCCAAGATGAATATCTCCATTAGCATAAGGAGGCCCATCATGAAGAACGTAAGAAGTCTTATTTTTATTATTAAGCTTAATATTCTCATATAATTTATCTTTCTCCCAATTTTCAATAAAACCAGGCTCTCTCTGAGAGAGATTACCTCGCATGGGAAACTTAGTTTTAGGGAGATTTAAAGTATCTTTATAGTCTTTCATATCAATCTTGGTATGAGTTTATATATAAGCTGAGCCAATTTAGGCTCTGCTTTTGCAGCAGTGCTAAGAATCTCTTTAAAGTTTACCGGTTTTAAAGCATCGGGTAAGCACAGATCTGTGACGCAGCTTATACCTAAGACTCTTAAACCGCAATGAATGGCTGCAATCACTTCAGGAACAGTAGACATCCCTACACAATCAGCACCTATAGTCCTTAAAAAGCGATACTCTGCTCTAGTCTCCAAATTAGGACCTGTTAAGCCAACATAGACACCCTTGTGAACTCTTATTTTTAGCTCTAAAGCTAAGTCCATAGCCAAGCTCAAGATCTTCTTATCGTAAGGTTCACACATATCCGGAAATCTATCTCCTAATCTATCATCGTTAGGACCTATAAGAGGATTTACACCCATAAGATTTATATGGTCATCTATAAGCATGAGATCGCCCTTATCAAAAGATGGATTCATTCCACCTGCAGCATTAGATATTATAAGATACTCTGCTCCTAAGGCACGCATAACACGTATCGGATAAGCAATATCATAGACAGAGTAACCTTCGTAGAGATGGAACCGGCCTCCCATAACTACAACATCTCGAGTGTTAACCTTTCCAAATATCAGCTCTCCATTATGACCTTCTACTGTTGAGACAGGAAAATGAGGAATATCACTGTAATCTAAGCTCTTAACACTCTTAATTCTCTCTCCAAAAGCTGATAACCCTGAACCTAGAACAACTGCAATTTTAGGCTTATTTTTAATATTATTTCTTATAAAAGAACACGTCTCATTGATCTTCTTTCTTAAATTTTCCAATTTAAACTCCTCTTTTAGATACTGCCTCTGAGATGATAACTTATCTCAAGTAAAGTTCTGACCAAAAACGATCTTAAAAACATTATTATAAGAAAAGCAATTATAGGCGAGATGTCTATTCCAATCCCAGCTCCAATAGGAAGCATTCTTCTTATGGTAGATAAAACCGGCTCTGTGAATTTATATAAAAACTGAACTATCGTATTATAGGGATCTGGATTGACCCAAGATATTAAAGCACGTATCAAAATTAACCAATAATATATTATAAGTACAAAACCTAAGATCTTAGCTATTGCTTCAATTAGATTTGCTAACATAAACATTATTCTCCTAGCTCCTTTGATTTTGCTATTGCTCTTCTAATACCATCTTTTACAATCTTTGAAAAATTACTCTCTTGCCAATAATCGAGGCATGCTTCCGTTGTTCCGCCAGGAGACTTGACTCTATTAATCAGCTCCTCTGTTGAAATATCTAGCTCTTTTAAAATACTTAGAGTTCCTCTTAAAGTCTCTAATACAATTTCAGAAGATGCATCTTCAAGCCCTGCCTCAACTGCTAGATCTTCAATTGCTTTAATAAAATAAGCAAAATAAGCCGGGCCGCTACCAGATATAGCTGTAATAGAATCCATTAGCTCTTCTCTAACTTCTTTAACGCTGCCTATGTTAGAAAAAATTTCCTCAATTAACTTAACCTCTTTATCGTCAACTTTATCTGAACATGAAATAGCTGTAAAAGACTTCCCTATTAATGCACCCATATTCGGCATAGCCCTTACTACCTTCTCTAAAGAACCTTCAGATACTATAAAATCTATAGAGACCCCAGCTGCTATTGAAACAAACAATTTATCCTCTGCTTGGATACTACTAATAGCACTTAAAAGTTCTTTAAAGTTTTGCGGCTTAACAGCAATGATAATGATAGAGGAGAGCTCTATCAGTTCTTTAAGTTCAACATTCTTAAGCTCTTTATATCTACTAGCTATCTCTTTAGCTCTAATATTATCAGACTCACTAAAATAGACCTCATAACCACCGCTATTCATTAAATGGCTGGCTATAGCTTCGCCCATCTTCCCTAATCCTATAATCCCTATATTCATACTCTCTCTCCAAAGATTGCTCTATCCAATCTTATAAAATCAGCTCCCTCTTCAATTGCAATCTCAAAATCATCACTCATACCCATTGAGAGATAAAGATCTCTGCCTAACTTTCTACTCATAATTTCTATTACTCCTGGAAGCTGTTATAGCTACTCTTCTTTTAATATTATTTATATTATCTAAAAGCATTGCTCAATAATTTAACATATATTCATAGACTATGTCAATTAGATGTCTTAATTAGAAAAAGAGAGAGTATTTTTCAACTAAATATCTTTATAATCAAGTAATCACCAATAATAACTCTAGATATAAACTGAAAAAAGAAAAGAAATTTTAAAGAACCTACTACTGCAAATAGCCTTCTAATATCTCATGCTGATATCGAGCAAGGTAAAAAATAATTTAAGAAAAAAACATCAGCTAATTTTTAAATTTGCTTCTAAAAGTCCCCTGACAGAATTACCCATAAAAATTCTATCTGAGCATTTAGCATCTTCAAGATTTAATACTCTTTCATAAACTCTACCGCTACTTAGTAATTCCCCTCTTAATACCCCCGGCAATAAACCACATCTTAAAGGAGGCGTATAGAGCTTGCCTTCTATACCTAAAAACAGATTTGATATTGCACCTTCCGTAAGCTCTCCTTCTATATTCGTATACAGAACGTCAAAAAACCCCTCTCTTAAAGCACTTTTTCTCTCTTCATTATAAATACCTCTTCGAGTAGTCTTATGGTAAAGATATACATCATTAGGATCTATTTTAATAGAGCTAATTTTAACCCTAACAGGACAGCTAATATTATCCAATATACTAAACTCTGTTTTAATATTGCCTTCCATGTCAAGTGTTAGCCTTACCCTATAGCTATCTTCTTTGAATTCTTTTTCAATATTAGATAACTTTTCTCTAAAAATGCCCACATTTAAAGGGATCTGAAAATATAACGCTGAATTAGATATCCTGTTTATATGTTCTTCGATAAGATAATACCCTCTGCCTCTATCCCAACGTATGGTCTCTATAAGATTGAAATCAGAAAAATCTTTATTTAAAAAATCAGCTTTAAGAATAGCCTCTTTATATTCAGAATTATCTAAAGAATCGTATGTAATGCCGCCCCCGACACCCATTTCAGCTTTATCTTTATCCAGAAGAACAGTTCTTATTGCCACATTAAAGCAGGCTTCCCTCTCAGGTGATATATACCCAATTGAGCCTGTATAAACATAGCGCGGTTCTCTCTCTAGTTCTCTTATTATTTTCATTGTGCTTATCTTGGGAGCCCCAGTAACGGAACCCGATGGGAATAGAGATCGAAATAGTTCCTTATAGCAAACATTCTTATTTAAAACACTCTCTACAGTAGAGACCATCTGATGTAAGGTGCGATATCTCTCTACTTGAAAAAGATTTCTAACTTTAACACTGCCTAAATCAGAGACTCTGCCTAAATCATTTCTTAATAGATCAACTATCATAAGATTTTCAGCACGATTTTTAATATCTTTAGCTAGCCAATTCGCTTTATTCTTGTCGTCTAAATTAGAAGATCCTCGAGAAAGAGTCCCTTTCATTGGTTTAGTCAAAATATTATCTTCAGATATTTTAAAGAAGAGCTCCGGAGATAAAGATATAATGCTCCTATTTCCTGTATTGATAAATGCACTATATGAAGTTGGCTGATTTCTACGTAAATTAAGATAGAGACCTAAAGCACTACCTTTAAAATCAAATTTATATTTAAAAGTATAATTAACTTGGTAAGTTAATCCTTCTTCTATATAGTTTTTAATCTTAGCAATAGAAGCATCGTACTCCGTTTTTTTTACGTTTGGCTTAAAATTTGCCAATTCATAACTTAAGTCTAAATCTGCATCAGAAGATAAAGGCTTAGACATAAAATTATGATTTACAATAAGAGGGCTGCTGCTAACACCTAACCATATAAGAGGAAATTTATTATTGAGTCTAGCTAAACCATTCAATGAATCCTCAAAAAGATAGCCTGCTTCATAGGAGAAAAAACCGCAAAGCCAAAAACCACTCTTTAAGTAATTTTCAACTTTCGTAAAAAATAGATCTATGCTATCTCCTAGGTTGAAAACCAAAAAGTCTTCAAAGTTATGGAATAGAAAAGATCTTTGATCCTTACAAGAAGAAGAACTTTCGAGAAATACAAAAGGATTATTTATGATAGGGCTGATTAAAGATGCTACATTCTTCTCAGTAAAAGGAAAATTTTCGGGAATACACAAAATCAGTTTTTAAAAATTATTTTTCTGAATCTATGCTTACCTGCTTTAAGAATATACTCGCCGCGTTCTCTTAATTGAAAACTCTCATCTTCAACTCTTTTAGAATCAATAGTAATAGCACCTTGCTTGATTAGACGTCTAGCATCGGAATTACTATTGGCACAACCGCTATTTACTATTAGATCTACTATCCAAATCTCACTCTTAATTTGATACTCTTCAATATCACTAGGAATCTCTCTGTTGGAAAATACTTTAATGAAATTATCTCTCTGTTTTTGAGCCTTATCTCTATTGTAAAGCATTGCCACAAGCTCCTCAGCTAATAGCAGCTTGGCATCACGTGCATCATAATTATTTAAATTATCCAAGTTAAGCATAGTAAGCAACTCTGCATACCTTAAAATCAAGTTATCAGGTATAGACATTACCTTCCCAAAAACATCTTTAGGGGTATCTTCTATGGCAATATAATTGTCTAAGCTTTTAGACATTTTCTGCACTCCATCTGTACCCTCTAATATAGGCAGAGTAATTATAATTTGAGGATTCTGTCCATAATCCCGCTGAAGTTCACGCCCTACGAGAAGATTAAACTTTTGATCTCTACCGCCTAGCTCTATGTCAGACCTTAAAGCAACAGAATCGTAACCTTGAATTAAAGGATACAGAAACTCTGTTAAAGAGATAGGCTTACCCTCTTTATAGCGTAACATAAAATCATCTCTTTCTAAGATCCTGGCAATCGTATAATGAGAACTAAGTTCTAAGACATCCTCAAAATTCATCTTTTCAAGCCATTTGGAATTTAGAACAACCTCTGTCTTATCAGGATCAAGAACTTTAAATATCTGCTTTTTATAGGTTTTGGCATTCTCTTTAGCCTCTTCCTTGGTAAGTCTAGGGCGAATCTCTTTCTGTCCAGTTGGATCGCCTATTCTAGCTGTAAAATCACCTATCAAAAAATAGACTTTATGACCTAAGTCTTGAAAATCCTTTAGTTTTTTAAGCAGCACCATGTGGCCTAAATGGAGATCTGGTGCACTGGGATCGAATCCTGCTTTAATGTTTAAAGGCTTACCAGAGCTATATGATAACTCTAATTTCTTTAGAAGCTCTTCTTCTGTTATGAGTTCTGTCAAGCCCCTCTTGATTACTTTTAACTGCTCAACAGGAGTGAGATTATTATTCATCTTTTTTTTCATCAGAATCATCTTCTGAATCTTCTTTAATCTCCTCTTCGCTAGAAGTATCTTCTATTTCTACTCCATTCTCAACCTCTATATCACTAGAAACCTCTTCAGGTAAATCTTCAGAAAAAACTTCTGTTGTCTCTTCTTCGTTTTGAACAGAATCAATACTCTCATCCTCTACTTCACCCTCTAAAATACTATTCTCTAAAATCTCCTCTTTATCTTCAGCATCCAAAATACTATCATTATCTTTTAAAGTCAGCCTTATCTGCTTTTTATCTTTATCGATAGAGAGAACAACAACCTCTAACTTGTCTTGAGGCTTAAATATATCTTGCAATGTGTCTGCTTTTTTTCCAACTTCTGAGATATGGAGTAAACCTTCTAAATCCTCTTCTAGCTGAACAAAGACTCCAAAAGGAAATACACTCGTAACCTCACCATTAAGTACAGTACCAGACTTATATCTCTCTTCTATCTGAGGCCAAGGATTAGGCTTAAGCTGCTTTAGTCCTAAAATAAGCTGCCTAAAAGAATTATTAATCCCTGTTATCTTGAACTCCAGCTTTTGACCTTTCTTTAAAATCTCATAAGCATGGTTTATCCTTCTAGTCCAAGAGAGATCATTCTTAGAGATAAAACCATCAATCCCCTCTTCTATCTCTATAAAAGCCCCGTCCTCATTAAATCCGGTAACTTTACCATTAACCATAGAATCTAATACATATTTAGACTCTATATCTTTCCATGGATCCTGTTCTAACTGTTTTATGCCTAAAGTTATTCTCCTTCTTTCTAAATCAACCGAGAGAACTATGGCCTCTATCATATCTCCTATGACAAACATATCATGAGCATCTCTCATCTTTTTTGTCCAAGAGAGATCAGAAACATGGATAAACCCTTCAATCCCAGGTTCAAGCTCAACAAAAGCACCGTAAGGAAGTATATTTATTATCTTCCCTTTAATTTGAGAGCTCAGAGGAAACTTTTTACTTACCTCTTCCCAAGGATCAGCGCTTAACTGCTTAAGACCCAAAGAGACACGCTGGCGTTCATCGTCTATATCTAAGATCTTAACTTTTATCTTGTCACCAACAGCTAGGAGCTCTGAAGGATGGTTAATCCTTCCCCAACTCATATCCGATATATGAAGCAATCCATCAACTACGTCTATCTCTATAAAAGCCCCATAATCGGTTATATTTTTAACAATACCCTCAACTATATCGCCTGCTTTAAACTTATCTAATAACTCTTCTTTTTTCTGACCCATCTCAGCCATCAGAAAATCCTTGCGAGATATAACTACATTCTTTCTTTTGATATTAATTGATACAATCTTACAATCTATTGTCTTACCTACCATAGAATCCAACTCAGGGATACCTTTTACCCCAACAAGAGATGCTGGAAGAAAAGCTTCTACTCCGATATTGACAATTAAACCGCCTTTTACTTTTTTCACCACTTTACCTTTAACAGCATCGCCTTCTTTATAATCCTTATTTATCTTCTCCCATCCAAGAATCTTATCTGCTCTTCTCTTAGACAGCACAACTAAGCCCTCTTCATTCTCAAGACTAGAAACATAGACCTCAACCTCTTTACCAACATCAACCTCAGATGTATCTAAAAACTCATCTTTAGGCAATATACCCTCTGCCTTATAATGTAAGTCCAGGAGTACGGTATTATTTTTAACATGCATAATAATACCTTTTACGATAGAGCCCTCTTTCAACTGTTGAAAACTCTCCTCGTATAACCTATCAAGATTATCTTTAAAATCTTGCTCCCCACTACCAAAATCGTACTTCTCTTTTGCTTCTGTCATACTGTTCACCTCATTTATATAGATTTTTGATTCTCTCTTTAACAGAATTTAAAAAATTATAAGGGGTTGAAGCCCCTGTTGCAATAGCAATATTGCTAGAGCACCTTATTTCTTCTTCAGGCAGTTCATCTAAATCAGAGATTAAGTAACTATCGCTGCACCTCTCTTTTGCTATAGAAAAGAGATTAGCTGTATTAGCGCTTTGCTTACTCCCTAAGACTAAAACCGTGTCTACGCTATCCGCCAAAGATCCAAGCTCTTCCTGTCTAGTCTTTATGTCGGAGCATATTGTATTATAAAAATTAGCTTTTGGCAAACCTCTTTTAAGGAGTTGCCTATATATAGCCAATAAATCTTTTTCATCTTTAGTCGACTGACTTATCAAGATAGACCTATCTACTGCTATTTCTTTACCTAAATCTTCTGCTTTTGTTATAACACTCGCTTTACCACTGCAATGATCCATTAAAGATTGGACTTCATGATGAAGTTTATCTCCAAATATTATCATGCTATAACCATCTTTACTAAACTTTTGACATAGACCTTGTATCTTTTTAACAATAATACAGGTTGCATCTACGATTGCGATATTATTTCTATTTAAAAAATCGTAAACCGCTCTCTTTGTCCCATGACTCCTTATAACGACAGCAGAATTAGACAAGTCCTTATCTTTAAGTTCCAGTAAATCATCTATCACAATCAAGCCTTCTTTTTTTAAGTTAGAGACCACTGGCTCATTATGTATCAACTCTCCCAGACAATATACCGAACTATAGCGCTTTAATGCATCCTGAACTAAATCTATAGCTCTCTTCACTCCTGCACAAAAACCAGAAGGTTCAACAATATTTATATTCAAAGCTCTCTTATCTTCTCCATAAGACTATCTGACATAGAGCCTAAATCATCTCCCTCTAAATCAGAAAATAACATCGGCCTCCCAAAAGAGACCTTTATCGGATAAGGACGCATAATAAGACTATTAACACCCCAAGCCTTACCTGATCCACGTATCCTTGAAGGTACTATAAAAGCTCCAGTTGCTCTTGCAAGCCAAATTACTCCAGACCCTCCTTTCCCTATCTCTCCGTCTTTAGAGCGACTACCTTCGGGAAATATTACAAGAGCTTTACCAGCTCTTAAAATATCAAGAGCCTGCTTTATGGTGCTTTTAGATAGAGCTTCTCTTCTAATAGGAAATGCTCCTACATTTAATAACAACTTTGAAAAAAGACCTAGAGAAAAAAGTTCTTCTTTAGCCATAAAATTCAGAGCACGTTTTGAAGCCGCGCCAAGCAATATAGGATCTAAAAAACTAGCATGATTACTAGCTATTATAACAGCACCTCTTGGTGGAATATTATAATTATCTTTAATATGAAAAAGGAACAGGAACTTAGCTATCAATAAACCTGCTAAACTTAAAAATCTATTGAGAACCATCTCTATCTCCAAGGCTAGAGATTATTAAATCAACAACCTCATCTATAGTCATATCCGTTGTATCTATAACCATTGCATCATCCGCTTTTACTAGAGGTCCATGAACTCTGCTCTTATCGCTAAGATCTCTCTTAGAGAGATCTGCAACAACTTCTTCTCTAGATACATTCACATTACTGCCTTTCATCTCTTTATATCTTCTCTCTACCCTAATATCAAAATCAGCATCAATATAAAATTTATACTTTGCACTTGGAAATACTACTGTCCCAATATCCCGCCCTTCTACAACTGCCCCATTTTTAGCTAACTCTCGCTGTTTTAATACCATGATATTTCTAACCTCAGAAACTTCTGATATCCTTGATATATTATCGTTAACTAAAGGAAGTCTTATTTCGTCTGAAACATTTTTACCTTCTAAATAAACACTTGATTTTCCATCTTCGTAGAATAACTCAAGCTCTAGATTTTTAGCTATATTTAAAATAGCACTATCGCTAGACAGATCAACATTAGATTTAATAGCGGCTAAGGTAAGAGCTCTGTACATAGCTCCAGTATCAAGATAGCTAAGACCAGCTCTTTTGGCAACTAACTTTGCAATAGTACTTTTACCGGAACCAGCAGGACCATCTATTGCAATTACATCTTTTGTCTTCATTTGAGCTGCTTTCTCTTTGTAGCTGCATTAGCTATATGAGATCGAAGCTCTACTTCAAGGCCTTCCTCTATGAGCCTCTTATATTTACGTAACCTTTTAATATAACTATCTATATCTTTAACAATATTTTTTTTATTAGATAAGATAATATCACTCCAAATCTTGCTATCAGAAGCTGCTATTCTTGTTGCATCACGAAAACCACTAGAAGCAAGTTTTAGATCTTCCTTAGTTACGCTATCTAATAATGGATACATAAGAATATGAGGAAGATGGCTTACCTTGGAAAGCATCTTATCGTGAGTCTCTGAATTGAGGACAATAACCTTCGCCCCTAGGCTTTTCCAAAAAAACTTCAATCTCTTAATAACCACCTCTGGAGTCTTACTTGTAGGCGTTAAAACAACTATTCTATCTTTGAATAATTTTGGATCTGCATTTTCTATGCCTTTTTTCTCAGAACCGGCAAGAGGATGAGCGCCAAGATATTTCTTAGGATATAACCTGCCCAGTTTAACTACTATCTCTTTTTTAGTGCTCCCAGCATCTGTTATTATAGCTTCACTTGAAATAAAATTTTTAATTTCTATTCCAATTTTTATAATACTATAGACAGGTGTCGCTAATACGATTAAATCTGCACCAGAAACAGCTTTATTTAAATCCCTATAGTAATTATCCAATGTATGATACTTTTTAGCTTTTTTCAGAGAACTATCTTTTCTAAAATAACCTACAACCTCTAGAGCAATCCCATTCTCTTTTATAGCCTGAGCTAAAGAGCCTCCTATAAGACCAGCTCCAATTATAGCTACTCTTTTAAACTTCTTATTCATATCTCTCTGCCTACAGCTTTAGCAACTGAGCCAATAAGATCCATCATCTTAGAATATCTATCTGGTAATAAAGACTGTTCGCCGTCAGAAAAGGCATCCTCAGGGCTGGTATGAACCTCTGTTATTAATCCATCCGCTCCAGCGGCAATAGCTGCTGCAGCTGCAGGAGCCACTAAATTCCATTTTCCAGTACTATGCGAGGGGTCTACTATAACCGGAAGATGCGATTTCTGTTTTATAACTGAGATAGCATTAATATCTAAAGTAAACCTTGTTGCTGTCTCAAATGTTCTAATACCTCTCTCACATAACATAACCTGAAAATTGCCTCCTGCAAGTATGTACTCAGCCGCCATTAAAAGCTCTTTTACAGTTGCACTTATACCTCTTTTCAAAAGAACAGGCTTCTTGGACTGTCCAATCTCTTTAAGTAACGCAAAGTTCTGCATATTTCTGGCACCAACCTGAATAATATCTGTATACTTCTCAAGCAAGCCTAAATCTCTCGGATCCATAATCTCTGTAATAACAGCCATATCAAGATTATCGGCAATCTCTCTCAACATTTTTAAACCTTCTTCACCTAAGCCTTGGAAGCTATAAGGAGAGGTCCTAGGCTTAAAAGCTCCTCCTCTTAAGATCTGAGCGCCAGATGTCTTTATATGCTCGGCAATACCCTTCAGTTGATCATAACTCTCTATAGAGCAAGGCCCAGCCATATTGACTATTCTTTTACCGCCGATAGAGATACCTTTTATATCTATTACCGTATTTTCAGACTTGAACTCTCTTGATACAAGCTTATAAGGAGCTAGAATAGGGATAACCTTTTCAACTCCAGGAAATGCTTCTAGCGGTTGACTACGTAAAACATCTTCTTCTCCTATAACGCCAATAATAGATCTCTCTATACCTTTGGACACCATGGGGGTTAGACCCCACGCCTTAATCTTCTCTGTCAAATGCTCAATCTCTTCTTTAGTAATATCCGGTTTAAGAACAATAATCATTTTTTAATCTCCTTTTTTAAAAAACATTCCAACAGTTTGATGAACAATGCATTCTCATTTTTAAGTCCAACAGTTACTCTTATATATCTGCCTAAACCCCAAACAGACATATCTCTGACTATAACGCCGTTGTTCAAAAGATAACTTAGTAGTTCTTGAGCTCTATCTCCAATCTCAACAACTATACAATTGGTATATGATTTAATGTAATTCAAACCAAGACGCTTGAACTCTTTAAAGAGATACTCCCTGTTTTCTCTGTTTAACTCAACAACTTTTTTAACAAAATTCTGATCATCTAAAGCGGCTAGTGCTCCAGCTTGAGCTAAAGAGTTAACGTTAAAAGGATCTCTCACTTTATTCATATATTCGATTATTCTCTTACTTGCTATACCATATCCAACCCTTAATCCAGCTAAGCCATACACTTTAGAGAAAGTCCTTGCTATAATAATCGGCCTATCTTCAATATGTCCAAATAAATTTGGATAATCATCTGTCTGCATAAATTCATAATAAGCCTCATCATGAAAAAGAACGACATCGTCTGGCAATCTACTTATAAAATTTTTAAGCTCATCTTGAGATAGGTAGGTTCCACAAGGATTATCAGGATTTGCAATAAATATTATCTTAGTCTTATCTGTTACAGCAACTAAGATAGCTTCTAGATCGTATTTAAAATTATTCATAGGAACCACTTTCAACTCTGCTCCTTCTAATTTAGAATAGAGCTCATACATTAAAAACGTAGGTTTAGATACTATTACCTCATCTCCTGGCCTTAAAAAGGTTCTTAATGTTAATGCTATCAATTCATCAGAACCATTCCCTAATATAATATTATCTTTTTTAATGCTGTAAACCTCAGCTAGACGTTTTTTAAGATAAAAACAGCCTGATTCAGGGTAACGATTAATATCTGCTGCAGCTATTTTTATAGCTTTTATAGCTTTAGGTGAAGGCCCTAATGGGTTTTCGTTGGAAGCCAGCTTGTATATTTTTTTAATACCTAGTTCTCTCTTAACCTCAGCTATGGGCTTACCAGGCTTATAAGGCTTAATCTCTTTTACTATATCTCTTACAATATTTTCAATATCCATATAAGTATCTAGTTTTTAAGCTCTTGGATAAGAACCTAATATTTTTAAATTAGAGGTTACACTGGCAAGCTCCGAGAGAGCTTTGGCCACCTTAATATCTTTACAGTGTCCTTCTATATCAACAAAGAAATAGTAGTCCCAGGCTTTCTTCTTCGAAGGACGAGACTCTATCTTGGTTAAATTGATATCATGTCTTTTAAAAGGAAGTAGCATTGCATGTAAAGCCCCTGTCTTATCTTTAACCGAAAACATAACAGAGGTCCTATCTCTACCGGTAGACTTTGCAAGTGTCTCTCCTATAACTAAAAATCTTGTTACATTAGATGGAGCATCTTCAATTGAAGTTGCAATAGTACTTAGATTATATATATCCTTAGCCATCTTACTTGCTATGCATCCGGAATCTCTCTCTTTTGCCGCTATCTGAGCAGCCCTAGCAGTAGAAGAAGCCTCAATAAGATCAACCCCGTGAGCATTGCTTTCTAACCATTTTCTACATTGACCAAAAACCTCAGACTTAGAGTAAATCTTGTTTATATTTTTCATACTCTTTGATTTTGATAAAAGAGAATGTGTTATCTTTAAGTATATTTCAGAACAGATACTTAACTCTGAATCAACAAACATATCTAAAGTATGGTTTACAGCACCTTCAAAAGAGTTCTCAATCGGCACAACTCCGAAATCCGCATTACCTTTCTCTACTTCATTAAAAATATCAGTTATCACACTGCATTCTATATACTTAACTGAAGAACCAAATTTTTTAAGTGCAGCTAGTTGTGTAAAAGTAGCTTCCGGACCTAAAAAGGCTACTCTTATCTCTTTTTCAAGGGCTAAAGAAGAAGACATTATCTCACGATATATATATTCCAGAGAATCTTTTGGTATCGGACCCTTGTTGTATCCTTTAATCTTTTTGTAAACCTCCTGCTCTCTTTCAGGAACATATATACTTCTATTGTTTTTCTTTTTTATCTTTCCAATATCAGTAATCAATCTTGCTCTTCCATTAAGAAGGCCAACTATCTTTCTATCTAAATCATCAATCTTCTTTCTGATCTCTGGTATCTTCATCATTTTCTTGCTCCATTTTTACGAATTCATCTAAATCAGGTAACTCCTCCAAAGAGTTCAACCCAAAATACTCTAAAAACATCTTCGTGGTCGCATACATCAACGGTTTGCCTATAACATCCTTCCTGCCAGTAATCTTAACTAAGCCTTTCTCTAATAATTTTCTCATAACTCCATCGACATCAACACCTCTAATCTGAGTTATCTCTGGCTTTGTAATAGGCTGCTTATAAGATACTATCGCAAGAGTTTCAAGCGCAGCCTTAGACAGTTTTCCTTTGCGTCCACCCTGAAAAAACTTTCTCAACCACGGAGCATATATAGGATCTGTAACGAGCTGGAAACCTCCAGCAACTTCACGAATCCTAAAGCTATGCTTCTCTTCATACTCTCTTTTTAATTCATCTATATTTGATTTAATTTCTGTTTTATCAACCTCTATAACAGCTTTTATCTGTTCTACCGACAATGGCTTATCAGCTACAAATAGAAGAGCTTCGATTATACTTTTTATTTGAGTTCTATCTTCCATTGCTACTTAAAGTTGGTAATGGTTTAAATATTTTAATCTCTCCAAAAAGACCGATTTGTCTTATCATAATTTTTTTCAATCTTATCAATTCCAATAAAGCTAAGAAAAAAACAACCGCCTCAATTCTGCTTCTTATTCTAGCCCATACATTATTAAAATAAATTACACCTTTTCTGTCTAAAAGAGAGATTACAAACTCCATCTTCTCTTCAACTGTATGCTCTTCATCCAAAACAACTTTAAAATCATCTTTAGGTATATTCTTTAGAGCATCTGTAAAAGCAGCTATGAGATCAAAAATACTGGCCTCAAAACCTTCACGAGACACATCTTCACCTTTGGTTAAATCAATATCCGACTTAGGCAGAAACCTTTTAAAGATCTCGCTCCCCTCTTCTTCTTTATCTCTCAATAGTCCTGCCGCTTCTTTAAACTTTTTGTACTCCATGAGTCTATTAATAAGCTCTTCTCTAGGATCATCGTCTGGTATCTCATCGTCTAGCACAACATCTTCTTGAGGCAACAACATCCGTGATTTTATAAATAAAAGAGTTGCAGCCATAACAAGAAAATCTCCTATAATATCTAAATCCAAATCCTGCATCACTTTAAGATATTCTAAATATTGATTCGTTATATCAGCAATAGGTATATCATAGATACTAACCTCATTCTTTTTTATTAAATATAATAAAAGATCTAATGGGCCTTCGAATATCTTAAGTCTTACCTTGTAATCATTCATAGACCTATAGCCTCTCTAACTTCAGAGATAGTCTTACTAGCAACCTCCCTAGCTCGTATTGCTCCATCTCTAAGTAAATCTTTAAGGTAGCTCGTGTCAGAACTCAAGGATTCTCTCTTATCCTGAAGAGGCTTGAGATACTCAATAAGTAACTCTGAAAATCTCTCTTTATCTTCGACGCATCCTATCTTAGCTGCCTTGCATTCTCTGCTAACATCACGAGCCTTATCAGGAGAGAACAGCTCATAATACTTGTAGACATTGCAGACTTCAGGCCTTCCCGGATCTTGACGTTTTATTCTTTGAGGATCCGTAAACATCCCTTTAACCTTCTCTCTTATAACATCAGGCTTATCAGACAAGGCAATAGAATTGCCATAGCTTTTAGACATCTTACGTCCATCTAAACCTAAGATCTTCGAAGTTTTTGCAAGTAAAGCTTCTGGCTCAGGGAAGATATTCTTACCAAACAGATGATGGAATCTCCTTACCAGCTCTCTTGCAAACTCCAGATGCGGAAGCTGATCTTCGCCTACAGGAACACTCTCTGCCTTATAAAGCAAGATATCAGCAGCTTGAAGTACTGGATAACCAAGAAAACCATGAGTGCTTAAATCTCTATCTTTTAATTCTTTTATCTGCTCTTTGTATGTCGGACATCTTTGAAGCCATCCCAAGGGGGTTATAATAGAAAATATAAGATTTAACTCTGCATGCTCTAAAACGTCGGACTGTTTAAATATTACCGACTTCTCAGGGTCTAAACCAGCAGAGAGCCAATCTTTGAGATTATCCAAAGAATATTCTGCTATTTTTTTTGAATTGGCATACTCACCCATCAATGCATGCCAATCAGCAATCATGAAAAAACATTCGTATTCTTCTTGAAGTTTTACCCAGTTACCTAAAGCCCCAAGAAGATGACCCAGATGTAAGGGGCCTGTCGGCCTCATTCCGGATAAAATTCTCTTCTTCATCAGACTTCAATCATAGTATATGCTTCTATGATATCTCCTTCGGTTATATCGTTGTAACCTTCTAAGCCTATACCGCATTCATAACCTTCGG
>CAYRCW010000004.1:0-6914 GCA_964422895.1 uncultured Planctomycetia bacterium
TTTTTAACCCTGGAAAACTCTTTCTACTCTGATCAAAACCTACAACATAACCAATTTTAATACTATTTCTAAAAGGAGCTTTAACGCGAGAACCTATCTCTACCTTATCTATACCAGAAGGAAGAGAGTAAGAGAATGCTCTATCTACAGCTAGTCCGAAAACTACGTTTATAAGCATATATTTTATATTTTAATTTAGTTTAAGAAAAATTAAACAGCAAAGACCTCTTACTCTATTTTTAAGTCTTAACATTTGGTACCGGCAGATCCAGTTCGGCTAATACACTTTTCATATCCTCCCAGGTCAACTTCTTAGCCTTGGGATTCATAAGGAGGTATGCCGGATGAAATGTAGGGATAACAGTTATCCCTCTAAATTCAAACTTTTTACCGCGTTCCTTAGTAATGGAGAAATTTTTTCCAAAGAGAGTAATGCCTGCAACTCGTCCTAAGACAACTATTATCTCAGGCTTTATGATATCTAGCTGCATAAAAAGATAATGAATGCATTCTTCAACTTCATGAGGATGGGGATTCCTATTACCAGGGGGTCTGCATTTTAGTATATTTGCTATATAAACCTCTTCTCTTTTAAGACCCATTGCTGCTATTATTTTCATCAGTAGCTTTCCAGACCTACCTACAAATGGACGAGCCTGTATATCCTCGTCTGCACCCGGAGCTTCGCCTATAAATAATAACCGTGCATCTGGATCACCTTCACCAAATACAATATTATTTCTACTTAAATGCAATTGGCACTTTTTGCATTTTTCAACTTCATCATGAAGACTTTTCAAATAATAACTCTTATCTTTAGGCATAATTAGATCCTTTCTCATCTTAATATTATGTTTTTAACAGCATCGTAGATATCTCTTGCTATAAAATTAGCACCAACACTTACCTCTAATGCTTTATCTATTTTAGTCTTACCGCTTAGAACAAGTATTGATTTTATATTAAAATTCCTAGCACTCTCTACATCTCTCTTAGTATCGCCTATATAAAAGATATCTTTCTTATCAAGTCCGTTATAATTTTCTACAACACCTTCAAATAGACCCGTTTTGGGTTTCCTACAGCTACAATTATCAGAGTCTTGATGCAAACAATACCTTATATCTTTGATTTTAACTCCATATTTTCCAAATTCAGCTTCCATAATAGAGTTAATATTTTTAAGTAGCTCCTCTTTGTAGAAACCCTTACTAACTCCAGCTTGATTAGATATTACATATATCTCATAAGAGTTATCACTTAAAAGCTTAAAAGCTTTAGCTACTTTAGGAAGGATCTCAAACTGCTCAATACTCCTTATGTAATCAGAACCTAAATCCGACGACTCTTTATTTATGACACCATCACGATCAAGAAATATAGGTCTCATTCTTTAGAAAAGGTCTTTATTATCACTTACCCACTTAAGTAAATAGTCTAAGCCTCTCTCTAGTTTTATAGCTGGGGACCAACCAAGCTCGTCTTTAACCTTACTTATATCAGATATATAAACCTTCTGATCTGAGGGGCGCCAATCCGAAAAAGATTTCTCTATTTTCATTGAGAGAAGGTCTTCAAGAACTTCTAAGTACTCTATAAGTGATACTGTATTCTCAGGACCACCACCTATATTATAGAGACCAGATTTACTGCTTGATAGATGAAAAGCATTGAAAGCTCTTACAAGGTCATCTACGAACAAAACATCTCTTACCTGTTTTCCGTCTCCATAAATAGTTATCTTCTTACCCATAACAGCAGCTATAAGAAACCAAGCCAGCCAACCTTGATCTTCAAATCCAAATTGACGTCTCCCGTAAATACAACTCATCCTAAAAACAGCACCTCTAATATTATAAGTATCTATATACTCTTGAAGATATATATCCCCTACATATTTACTAGCACCATAAGGAGTATGCGGCACAAGATCTATTCCTGTAGACTCTGAGATCCCATCTATATCTTTAAATGCATATCTTCTCTCTTCTTCAATCAACTCATAGTTAGACACATTCTCACCATAAACCTTGTTTGTAGAACAGAATATAAACGAAGCTTTAGGGGCATACTTTCTTGTCGCTTCTAACATATTAAAAGTACCCACTGCATTGATGTTAAAATCTTCAGCCGGATTATCTACTGAATACCCAACTCCAGGCTGAGCTGCAGTATGTATTATAAGTTCAAAATCATGTTTCTTGAAAACATCTTCTAAGCCATCTCTATCTCTAATATCAAGATAAACTCTTTCGATATTTTTAAGTTCAGCTAGATATTCCCAATTATATTCAACTGACTTCTTGTCACTTTTAAAAAGTTTTGACCGCATAAGATTATCTATACCTACAACACTATTGCCTTCTTTAGAATAAAATTCGGCACAATGAGAACCAACCATCCCAGCAGCACCTGAGATTAACACCTTCATATTTTAAGCACTCCTTCCCTTGAGAAGTTTAACTAATTCAACTAGAACTTCAGAATTTTTTTTAAAGATCTTAACGCTCGATATAGCTTTCTTAGTATAATCGTTTATTTTTTTCTTTGCCTCTTTCTGACCAATAGTAACTGCATAATTTGGACTCATATCTTTTCTAAGAGAAGATTTTCCAGTACTTGAGACTGACCCCTCAACAGCTAAGAGATCGTCACTTATTTGAAATATCATACCAAAATACTCTGCATAGTCTAAAAGCGCAGATACTTCATCTCTCTTAAGACCGGAGAGTAACCCAGCTACCTTAGAAGACAAAATAAACAACGATGAAGTCTTTCTCTTGTGAATATCTTCTATCTCTTTTTTGCTTATTTTTTTACCAGATAAACTTAAATCTAGGAACTGCCCTAACATCACACCTTTCTTACCAATCTCCTCAAAGACATCTCTATTTATATCTAAAAGCTGCTCTTTATCTTCTAATAATTTTATAAGATCATTGGTAATTAATTTCAAACCATCAAGCATAAGTATATTAGCAGTTAAGATAGCCGTAGATTCACCATACACTTTATGTAAGGCAGGCTTGCCGCGTCTAAGCAAAGCATCGTCCATAGATGGTAAGTCATCAAGTATTAGAGTGCTGGAATGTATCATCTCTATCCCAGCCGCTGCGCTAAGCACTCTTTCAAGGCCTACTCCAGCTATATCAGCTATAGCAAGCATTATTATAGGCCTCACCCTTTTGCCACCAGCAAACATAGAGAACCAGAGCGCCTCATGAATTTTCTCAGGCTCGTCATGTATTGGAAAAACGCATTTAATATACTCGTCAATCAACTCTTTTCTCTGTTTTAAATACACCTTAATATTCATCTATACACCTCACAGTTATTTGGATATCCAACAAAAACTTTATAGCAAATTTTGCCATTACCACTAAATCTCTTCTGAAAACACTGTATGAATCAGACAATCTTCTTTTACAATTTTTAAACCAGCTGAGTCTTTCAGTAAAAACTCTTTCTATCATATAACTTTCTTGTCCCCAATAGGTTTGCCGACAGCAGAGCTGCCAAAAGGAAGATAAAGAAATCCATGACTATCTAACTCTGAATGTTTATAGAGGTTTCTTCCATCAACGATAAAAGCAAGTCTCATAATATCTTTCAATTGTTTAAAATCAACATCTTTAAAATCATCCCACTCCGTTGTAAGCAAAATACAGTCTGCATCTTTTGCTGCCTTATATTTATCCACCTCATAACTTATCTTATCTTTAAATATATCTTTTAATTTATCCAATGCTTGAGGATCAACCACTGTGACCTTGGCATCTTCTTTAAGTAAAGCCTCTATTATATCTATCGCCGGAGCTCCTCTTAGATCATCTGTTCCAGGCTTAAAAGATGCTCCCCAAAGAACTATTTTTTTATCTTTAAGTATCCAAAGCCCCTCTTTTATCTTCTTTAAAACGATCTGACGCTGTTCTTCATTTATCTTCCTAACCTCTTTGAGGAGTTTAAAATCATAACCTAAAACCTCAGACATATGTATAAAAGCATCTACATCTTTAGGAAAACAACTTCCCCCATAACCTATTCCAGCATTCAAAAATCTCTTACCTATCCTTTCATCCATACCCATACCTTCTGCAATCTTGTCAACATCCGCTCCAACCATCTCAGATATTCTAGAAACAGCATTTATAAAAGAGATCTTGAGAGCTAAGAATGAGTTAGAAGCATGTTTTATAAGCTCAGCACTCTTAATGTCGGTAACAATAAGAGGGGCGGCCAACGGACTATATAGACAAAACAGAAGATCTCTTGCTTTAGAGCTATCTACCCCAATAACTATTCTGTCGGGATGAAGAAAATCATCCACCGCAGATCCCTCCCGTAAAAACTCAGGATTTGAAGCAACATCAAAATCAATATCACCTTTAATATACAACTGCATAGCCTGCCTCACACGCTCACCTGTTTCAACTGGCACAGTTGATTTTTCAACTATAAGACGATACGAGTCCATATTTATAGCAATCTCTCTAGCTACATTCTCTACATAGCTTAAATCAGCTTCACCACTAGATTTAGGAGGCGTACCTACAGCAATAAATATAATAAGACCATGGTCAACTGCCTCTTTAAGTGAACTGCTAAACTTAAGCCTGCCCTCTGCTTTATTCTTTAATAGTAGTTCACCTAGGCCTGGTTCATATATAGGTATATTTCCTTTTTTAATCTCAGCTATCTTGGACTCATCTACATCCATGCAGATAACACTATGACCTAACTCAGCCAAAGCTACACCTGTAACCAATCCTACATAGCCAGAGCCTATAACTGAAACCTTGAGCTTATCTTTTAATTCCATAATTTAACTTTTCTTAGAATTAGATTAATATTATACCAAAAAATCAAAGAATAACAACATTTCTAGGCTTCTCCCAGAATCTTTGAAAGAAAAACCACTGTTCATAATAGGATTCAAGATACTCCTCAATAGTCCTATTTACATCAGATGCTATCCTATACATCTCTTCCAAGGTAAAATCATTATAGATAAAAGGGCCTTTGATTATAGTCTTATAGCCTAGGCCATCCCTAACAGTAACTATCATAAGAAGTGGAACTTTAGCACGCAAAGATATCAGAAAGGGAGCTTTCGGAAAGTAATAATCATTCTTAAAAAGCCTACCCTTTATAGAGTTGCCTGTAAAATCACGGTCACTTAAGAGACCAAGGATCTTGCCCTCTTCAAGCTTTTTGATGCAGATATTAAGAGAGTCTTCAAAAGGAAGCTCTTCTACTCCAAGACTCTTTCTCTGCCCCTTAAAAAATCTATCCACATATCCTATGGAATGCTCTAATGCAACAGCTGAAGCAGAGTAGCCTAGATACGATAAGTAGCCTCCGGTAAACTCCCAATTGCCTAAATGCATACCTAGACCTAAAATACCTTTGGGCGAAATCTTAAAAGACTCTTCTAATATCTCTTCCCCTTCAATCTTCATGTAATATTTAAAAAACTCCTTATTTCTAGACCTAATGCTCATAAAATCAACCAGATAGAATGCGAAGTTCTTAAAGAGTCTCCTGACAAAAGCTTCTTTAAACTTAGCCCCCATAATAGCTCTAAGATTGTCCCGCACTATAGCAGTACTCTTTCTAGCAAGGAAATAGTATACAATAGAGCATAGCTGAGCAATCTCTACAGCAAAAGAGCGCGGTAATATTTTGAGAAGATTTATAAAAAAAAAGTAGAATATCTTGACAAAAATCTTAGACATATCCTATAAGATTGAGTATCTCCTTTGAGATCCTTAAAGAAGAATCTGGAAATCCAGCACCTAAAGCTGCTTCTGACATAACAGAGAGCTTATTCCCCTCTCGAAGTAACTCTTCAACAATAATACTTATATCTGCTATACGATCGCATCTTATAGCCGCCCCGCTTTTAAGTAAAAATTCTGTATTGCTTATCTCCTGACCTGGTATAGGATTAAATATTATCATGGGTAAACCCTTGGCTAGAGCTTCAGCTGTAGTTATTCCACCAGGCTTTGATATCAACATATCAGCAACAGACATAATTTTATCTATACTTTCAACATAATCAAAAACTTTAACTGTTTTAATCTTACTCAATCGCTTTGATTTTGCTTTAAGATAACGGTACAGTTTCTTGTTTACACCGCATATAGCTACTATTTGAAATTTTTCCCGTGTTTTACATAGAGAGTAGACAACTTGCTTTATCTTACCCAGCCCTCTACCGCCACCCATAACAACCACGACTGGAAGCTTAGGATCTAAATCCAAATCTTTAAAAATTTCCTCTCTATCTAATGATTTTGAAAACCGAGGTGATATCGGTATACCGTAGACTTTTATGCGATCCCTCTTTATCCCATTTTTAACCATCTTAGCCTTTGTAGATTTATCAGAAACTATATAAGAATCAACACTATCATAGTACCAGAAAGAATGAGTAACATAATCTGTCGTTACGCCTACAATAGGCACATCTATCTTCTTATATTTTTTTAAGTCTGCAACCATACCGCAAGGAAATGCTTGAGTACAGACAACAATATCTGGTTTAAACTCTGTGAAAAGACTGATAAGCTTTCTAGAATTATATTTATGGATTATTTTCTTAAGATTTTGAAAACGCCTTACTATATCAGGATTATCATAAAGATATTCCCAAACCTCAGGACTCCTTCTTATAATCTGCAGATAGGTAGTGTGGGCAACTTTATTCAATACAGGGTTTGTGTAGCCAAAAGCATCGACACAGTCAACCTCTATATTGCTATCTAATTCGTTTATAGCCTCTTTCAATGCCAATGCAGCATGATGATGTCCTGACTTATTAGTTATATAAAGAATAAGGATCCGACGAGGATTCAACTATCTACTCCTTGATAAACTGTTCAATCTTATCTAAAGCCTCTTTAAGTTTG
>CAYRCW010000004.1:7014-8930 GCA_964422895.1 uncultured Planctomycetia bacterium
CGCCTTTTAAGAGCGCCTCAGAAGCTGCTATTTGCGACATTATAGGAGCACAGAGCATTGTGTACTGATGTATCTTAGTCATAGCTGAAACTATCTTACTGGGCCCACAAGCATAACCTATACGCCAACCTGTCATCGCATAAGCCTTAGAGAAACCATTTATATATACAGTTCTTTCTTTCATTCCAGGAAGAGTCGAAAAAGGAGTATGTTTAAAATCATATGTAAGATCTCCGTAAATCTCGTCAGACAAGACTAATATATTATGCTTCTTAATCAACTTAGCAAGCTCTATTAATTCCGACCTTTTATAACTGACACCTGTAGGATTAGCAGGATAATTTAAGACCAACAACTTTGTCTTCTTTGTAATAGAATCTTTTAACAATTGCGGTGTTATTTTAAAATTACTATTAGTTGTATCTATATATTTAGGTTTTGCTCCAGCAAGCTTTGCAACTTGAAAATAAGAGACATACGAAGGCTCGGGAACAAGAACCTCATCTCCCGGATTGATAAGAGCCCGCAAAGCAAGGTCATAACCTTCAGAAGTTCCAACGGTAATTAAAATCTCTCTCTCATAGCTATAAGAGAGATTGTACATCTTTTTAAGATAGTTCGAGATATCAAACCTTAAAGACTCCATACCCTGATTAGAGGTATAGGAGGTATAACCTTTCTCGAGAGCATATATAGCTGCCTCTGATATATTCCACGGCGTTACAAAGTCAGGTTCGCCTATACCTAGCGATATTATATCTTCCATCCCAAGGACAAGATCAAAGAACTCTCTTATTCCAGAAGGTGGAATAGCGTCGAGCTTCCTAGATATATCTATGTTCATAAAGTAATATTCTTTCTATGATTAGTTCTCTTAGACTCAAATATCACGCCCTCCTCCTTGTACTTCTTAAGAAAGAAGTGGGTGACAGTCCCCTTTACCCCTTCTAGTGGAGCAAGTTTCTCAGCGATAAATTGAGATACCTTGTGAATATCCTTACCTTCAAGTATCAAAAGCAACTCATAAGTTCCTGATACAAGATAACAGGTCTTAACCTCAGAAAACTTATATATCCTGTCTGCAATATAATCAAAACCCAGATTTCTCTTAGGAGTAACCTTGACCTCAACAATAGCTCTTACAGGTTTGATTCCTTTGATTTTATCCTCATTTATTATAGTTTTATAACCAAGAATAATGCTATCTTTCTCTAGCTTTTTAATATCGTTTTTAACTGATAAGGGTTTACGCTTAAGCACTTTGGATATGTCTTCTACAGATAATTTAGCATTATCTTTAAGCAAGCTTAAAATTTCATTCATCTTTCACCTCACTTTTTTCTAAAATAGCTACTATATCGCCTGGTTTAACAACACTGCCTTCATCATGTTTCAACTCAATAACCTTACCTGAACAAGGAGCCACAATGTTAAAGGTAGTCTTTTCTGTTGAAAGTTCAAGGAGGTCTCCTCCTTCAAGAATCACATCTCCTTCTCCGCGATGCCAGAATGTAATGGTAAAACTATCTACATCTTCAGATTCAGGAACTTTAACTTCGATATTATCCATCTAAGACTCCTTTAATTTAAAATTACTCTTTATTATATCAATAGACTTAAGATTAGTACAAGATAATTAGAACCTTATCACTTAAGTAACAACCTTCTTACAACTCTTACCGCTTCGATTGCATCTTTTGCATAAGAGGCCTTTAAGCTCTTTGCATAATCTCTTGTTACAACAGCACCTCCAAGTATAAACTCTACTTTAAGCTCTTCTTCTCTGACTAATCTTACAACCTCTTTCATATTGACCATAGTAGTAGTCATTAACGCAGAAAGACCAACAATGTCAGGCTTATATCTCTTTATTTTTCTCACCATAGCTTTAGCCGATATATCTTTACCTAGATCGA
>CAYRCW010000004.1:9030-14616 GCA_964422895.1 uncultured Planctomycetia bacterium
TCTCTATCTCCTACGATAATGGCTTGGAATATTTTGCTCTTTATATTTTCAGTAGAGACTGGTTGAGTTTTTTCTAATCTATTCAAACGTTCTTTAGTCTTATGGCTAGAGAAATGATCTATAAAATCCTTACCCCCTCTATCCTCTGCCAACAGGAGCTTCTTGGCGTAAGAACTCTTAAGAGCATTCTTAATCTTACAAGGATCTAGAATAGCCATATTTAACCCTCTCTCTTTTGCCAATATAAGAGCAGTCTTATTTATAATATCTCTCCTTGGTAATCCAAATGATATATTTGATAGTCCCACAACCGTATTCATCTTCAACTTTTTACTTAGATATTCAACTGTCTTTAAAAGCGTTAATCCTGCCTCGGGCTCTGCTGAAACCGCCAGAGCTATCCCATCTACTACAACACTCTCTTTCTTGATTCCATAATTTTCTATTATTTTAATAAGACTATCTATTACATCCTTCCTCTTCTTGAAAGATTTGGGAATCCCAGCCGATGTAAGAGGTAATAATATAAACATTGCTCCATACTTTTTAACGAGCGGTAGAAGTTTTTTAAGCTTTCTACTCTCTCCAGATACAGAGTTAACCATAGCGCGTCCAGGGTAAAAACGTAAAGCTGCTTCTATAACATCCGAATCTGAAGAGTCAATGACAAGAGGAGTTTTTGAGCTAACCGCCAAGGCTGATATTGCATTAAGCATGGCTTCTTTTTCATTAACACCTAAAGTAGATACATTAAGATCTAACAACTCTACACCGCTAGACTCCTGCTCTCTAGCAAGCTCTCTTACGACAGAATAATCTTTATTCAAGATCGCTCTTTTTAGCCTCTTCTTACCGCTTGGATTTATCTTCTCTCCTATAGAGATAAACGATGAGTCTCTGTTAAAAATAACACTAGAAGTCGCAGAACTTAAAGCACTATACTTCTGAGAACTTTTAGAGCAAGGCTTAAGCCCTCTCAATTCTCTTTTTAAAGCTTCTATATGCTTAGGTTCTGTTCCACAACATCCCCCTATAATACTTACTCCAGACAAGACAAGACTCTTACCAGCTTTAGCAAACCTATCTTCTGACATATCAAACACAGTCTTGTTTGCTATCATTTTAGGCATTCCAGCATTAGGCTTAGCAACGATAGGAACCCTAGCATAATCTTTCATTTTCAATATAACTTTTTTCATATCTACAGGACCACTAGAACAGTTAGCCCCCACAGCAGAAGCACCTAAGCTCTCTAAAGTAATAAGAGCGCTTAATGGATCAGTACCATTCAATGTTCGGCCAGACTTCTCGTAACTCATGGTAACTATAGTAAACTTATTGCTCATTTCACGTACAGCTAAGAGAGCTGCTCGCGCTTCTTGAATATCCATCATGGTCTCTATTACAAAAAGATCAACTTCAGCTTTTAGTAGACCTTTAACCTGCTCTTTAAATATATCAACAGCTTCATTAAAATCAAGTTCTCCAAAGGGCTTAACAAATCTACCCGTAGAACTGATATCTCCTGCAACAAGAACTTTGCTTGAAGCAGCAGCATCTTTTGCAATAAGAGCAAGTCTCTTATTTAAAGCTACTATATTGACTTTTTTATCTTCAATCTTTACCCTATTAGCTCCAAAAGTAGCACTGTATATAATATCAGAACCAGCATCTATATAATTTTTATGAAGCTTAGATAATATACCTGGGTTCTCTAAACACCAAAGCTCAGGTAAGACTCCGGCAGGCATACCCATACCATGTAAAGAAGTACCGCAAGCACCATCAAGAATAATTGCTCTTCTTTTTAAAATATTATTTATATTCATATCACTCTACTGGATATCCTCTATCGCAGTAACAGCAGTAACAGATTTCTCTGGAATTAACTGAAAATAATCATTCATCTCTATCTTAAGTCTGTCAAGTTTCATCAAACGATAGATTTCATTTTGATACTCTATCTTAAAATCACCATAGCCACAAGAGATACGTCTCATAATAAGACGCCTCTTATCTCTTGAAAGCTCTCTATTTAAAAACTTAATTATCCACTCTAAGGATAGCTCTACCGATTCAGACGCTAAAGCATCTAATACAACAGCCTTTGTCATATTATTATCTTGAGCAACTTTGATCTCATTCATTATGGTCTCTCCAGCAGTTGCAGCTATAAATAAAGCCTCTCGATAACCACCTAAGAGAGAGGATAACAATTCGCTCTTTATACTGAGATTGTCTTCAAACTCAACCACGGAGTTATTGTTTTTCTTCACACTCAACCTTAAATAAGCACCTTTAAGTTCTATCTTAGAAAGTCCCTCTTGAATGTAACCATCAAACTCTTTGCTCTGACTAGAGGGTATATTCATAGAAGACCTAGAACCGAGCCTTCTATATACAATCTCTTTAGGAGTATCCACACTTATAGGATCAAAGTATTGTAATTTTTGCATAGCCTCTATTATAAACAGTTTAAGTTAAAAAAAACAACCTATCTTAAATACCTATACCTACAGTATGAATTTTACCGCAATACTCTCTTCCTGCCTTAAGAACCATTGCTCTCTTGATCTCTTTGAAAGTAACTGTCCAATCTGCTTTTATTAGCATGCTTTTAGTAGCCTTATAATCTGCATTTAACCCTGAAGGGATATCAACAGAGAGTACTTTAATTTTAGATCTATTTACTAACTCAACAATGCTCTTTTGAGGCTCTCTAAGAAGACCTTTAAACCCTATACCCATTAATGCATCTATCAGTATATCTCCTTTTTTTATCTCACAACTTAATCTATTTAAACTAGATTCGCTCTCTATATGATCTATCTTTACTCCTAAACCTTTAAGAATATTTAATTGCACCAATGTTTCGTCTTTAAGTTTAGTCATGTCGGCCACCAAAAATACCCTTACTTTTACACCGTTGATATACAGATGTCTGGCAGCAACTAAGCCATCTCCTCCATTGTAACCCCCTCCAGATACTACGATGATAGATTTTGAACTCTTATATTTTTTTAATAAAAATTCTGCAACACCTCTACCAGCATTCTCCATAAGAGCTATTCTCGGTACTCCCAGCTTATATATTGCTACATCATCTATACGTTTGGCCTCTTTAAGCGATATCGCCTTCATAGAATCTCCACTCTGTCTATTAAGCCTGTTGATATCCAAATATCATACCCTCCCTCTCCTTCTAATATAAATATAGCTTCAAGACTGCTCTCTTCTTCAACTATTTTCTTACCCATATCAACACCCATAACAAGTAAAGCTGTGGCCCAACCATCTGCATCAATAGCTCTAGGACTAACAACAGTAACACTCAATATTTTCTCTTTTATCGGAAAACCGTCTCTAGGGTCTATTATGTGAGAAAACTTTTCGTCTTTATTTTTTAAAAATCTTTCATAACTTCCAGAAGTAGCAACAGCAGAATTACTTATATCTATTTTAGCTATAACACTATTTTCTACTTTAGGATCTTGTACTCCTACTCTCCAAACACCTTCATCTAATCCTCTGCCTAAACAATACATATCTCCGCCTATCTCAACTATAGCATCTTTAACACCATTAGATTTAAGCAAGCTAATGACAGAATCTATAGCATATCCTTTAGCTATTCCTCCGAGATCAATGCTCATCTTATCGTCTTTAAACCTGACAGTATTATCTTTTGATAACTCTATATTCTCCCAGCCTACAGAACTTAAGACTCTCTCTACCTCTCTATCTTTTGGAAAAAACAACTTCTTATCTTTAAAACCCCAGAGCTCTAATAGAGGCCCAACGGTAGGATCAAAACAACCTTTAGATTTAGCGGCTATATTTATTGCGTCTTTTATGACAGAGAACATTTCGTCTGAAACTTTAAAATAACCCTCTCTACCATGCTTATTTAAATAATATAGCTCGCTATCTTTATTGTAATCGCTAAACTTATCCTCTAATCTCTTAAGTTCCATTGCGATATCATTAAAGAGATAACTATGAGATTCTTCTTTCATCTTAACCATATAATAGGTAGACATAGTAGATCCGCGTTGAAATACAACCTCGGCTTTAGCTACAGAAAAATTAGATAGGACAGCAATGCTAAAAAAATAAAAAATTATTATAAAGTATCTCAATGATAGATAATTCAATTTAATTCAAATAGAGTTTAAAATTCGTTCTACATTTACATGCTTACCAACAATATCTTTTACCAATTTTATCTTCTCATAATCAGTTGACCTCAGTTTCACATTTAAACCATGAATATTAGATGCAACTGTGTAAGTATCATCTTTTGAAGCTAAGAGTGGTATTCCAACCCTCTTTATTTTATTTAAAATTTTCTTGTTCGGCAAGATACCTCCAGTTAATAGGATACCTGCAATACTATAGTCATTCGTATCAGGAATAGAGCAAGATCTTACTGCAGCAATAATTATATCCTCCCTATCTCCCGGAGTTATTATCAAGGTATTCCTGCCTATATATCTAAAAGCATCCTGAGGCTCCATGGCTGCTATTATAACCTTCTCTATACTATTATCTGATTTATCTTTAGATAATAGTACATCTAGATCCATCTCTTCAGCTATCTGCCCAACAGTAGGCGCAGAAAGCATCGGATTGTAGGGGATAGTTCCAAGCTCATCAACCCCTAATCTACTCAACCCCTTACTGACCAAAGAAGAAATCTTTCTGTATTTCTCTTTTAAAACTTTATTCACAATTGCTCCAATGACATCCGCACCCTCTTTATCAAAAAGGGCTTTGTTAAGTACTATCTCATCAATAGGTTTACCTACCCCCCCAGACGATACTATTAAGACCTTTGCATCTAAAATCTTGGCAACCCGAGCATTGGAATGATCAAATACAGAACCTACACCTGCATGACCAGTACCCTCAATAATTACAAGATCAGAAGAACTTGCAATCTTTTCATAAGATTCAACTATTCTAGATGTAATATTACTGGGACGAGGATTATCTATATACCTCTCGGTAAAACCTCTCTCTACTGCAATTGGATTAAGTAATTTTAAAGGAAAGGTAAACTTAAATATTTTCTCTATTAGGACAGAATCTTCATCCACTTGATAACCTTCCTCAAGAAGATATCTTTGACCTATAGGCTTTATAAAACCTATTTTTTTAAAATGGTTTTTTAAATTAAGAAGGAGTCCTAAAGCAACTGTAGTCTTACCTCCATTTTGATTTGTAGCAGCAATAAATATCTTCTTCATTTAGATTAAATGTTGAAGCAATAAAATACTAACTCTATGAATCTCTCTTGCTGTAATTGGCAGAGGCTTTTGTCTCTATTCCACCTCTAAGATTAAATATAGCCTCTATCTTTAATTCAACAGGATCTAAAACTCTAACTAAATCTTCCATAATTCTATTAACTACATGCTCATGAAATATTTTAACTTGCCTAAAAGAGAGCAGATAATATTTAAAAGATTTGAGCTCTATGCATGAATTGCCTGGAATATATTTTAAGATTATTTTTGCAAAATCCGGAAGACCTGAAAAAGGACAGAGACAACTAAACTCATCTGTTGAATGCTCCATCTCTAT
>CAYRCW010000004.1:14716-29907 GCA_964422895.1 uncultured Planctomycetia bacterium
AATGCCATAACTAACACTTATCTTTAAAAGTTTTGTTCTATATAGAAAGGGCCTTTTCTTTAAATTTCTATTACAAAGTTTGAATAATATTGAAGCATACTTTTTATCCTGCTCAGGAAAAACTACCAAAAATTCATCCCCTCCGTAACGAAATAGAGTACCTCTATCTTCAAATGTAAGTTTTATCGTTGAAGAGACATACCTTAAGACGCTATCTCCAAACATATGACCATATTTATCATTTATTACCTTAAAATGATTTAAATCTATAAGACCTAAAGTAAAACTCTTATTCGCCTCAATAAGCTCATTAATAAAAGGCTCAAATTCATCTCTAGTATAAAACCTGGTTAAAAGATCTTCTTTCATAGTTAAAACCTCATAAAAAATTTCATAAATGGAGAGTTGTTGTCTTTCCAACTCTGAGATATATTTTTTACATGATACCTTATAAATAAAATACTCAACCCTATCAAAATAAGAAGAAAAGAGACTATTAAAGACAATAATTCAGGGTAGATAGCTATAAGTATCCCAGCAAATATTAAAAGAATCGCTAATGTCATCTACAACCTTACCTTTTTGAATTATTATATACAGAAAGAGAGAAAATAGAAAGATCTAATTAAAGTAAACAAGCTATGACCAACTAGATAGCTCTCCTCTCTTTTTAATAGTATCACGAATAGAGAGGACAATCAGGATAAAGATCAGATATATAAAAGCAACCCCTGCTATATTTATATTAGGCATATTTAAAGAAGCAAAAGGTAGAGCAGCTATACTATCTAGAGCTTTAAAAAGATAATAAAATATAGGCATATTGCTACAAGTTATGATTCTAGATACAGGAGGTATCAAAGGAAATATTATAAGTGCAAAGAAAGATGAACCTATAAGATAAGAGAATATAAAAATAGAGATAACATTTACAAATACAGCAACCAGAGAGATCTTATTAAAATAGAACCAAATAAGAGGGAGAACTGCTATATAAGCTCCGGAAGTAACCTTTATATAGCTTAAAAATTTATTTTTAAACCCAGAGCTTTGAGCTCCATAATCAAAAAGATGCAGCATCGTAAATATTCCTAATATAGCAGCAAAAGAGAGTTGAAAACTTAGCCCAAACAATGCTTTAGGCTCTAAAATAAGTATTGTAAAAGCAGCTGTCATTAAAATATTAAACGGATTTACTTTATAACCCTTAAACCAGAAGTAGAGATATACAATAGCCATAATGGTAGCCCGCATAACAGGAGGCCTGCAACCGCTTAATAGCATATAAAAAATAAGTATGGAAATTAGAATAATCATCCTGATCTTTCCATATACACCTAAAACTTTAAGCAGAAAACCAAAGAAAAATAGCAGCAAACCAACATGGAGACCACTTATTGCAATAATATGAACTACTCCTACCTCTTGAAATACATCACGGAGATTCTTAAGATCGCTATCTATCTCACCTAATACAGATGCTTTTATAAAACGGCTATACTCTTTAAAGTAAAGTTCGTCTATTGCTAAGGATGCATACTTCTTGATTCTATAAATATATCGTTTAAAAGAGAACTGTTCATCTTTTTTAATTATATAATCTGACACAAAATAATTATTATTCCTATAGCTTTTTAAAAGACCTCTTAAAAATATTAAGTCTCCCGGCTCTATTAAATAATCATATTTAGAACGGACCATAACATCGCCTATGTTACTGACATCATCACTATTAATTTTCTGCAGATATAGAGCAAACCTCATCTCCTTACCTCTTTTAATAGGAATAGATTTAACAACACCTTCAACCTCAACCTCCTTGAAGCTCTTTAAGCCGGATACCGCCCCTCTTTTTAGATTATCTATCTCAATATTTATTGTCCCCAAAAAAATAAAGATTAAGAACGCTATTAAGCTAACTACACTCCTATTTATAAAGACAAATAAGAACATCGAAGAGAATAAAAAGAGTGAAAAAAGAATGTAAATATTCAAATCAAGAAAATATCCAATTATAAGGCCTAAGATATAACTTGTTAAAACAAAAATCAGGTTTAATGATAGCGGAGGCATTTTTAAAGTCTAAGATAGGGCTTGATCTTGTTAAGCTTCTTATCTCCTATTCCTTTAACGTTCTTCAGGTCTTCAATGCTCTTAAATCCATTATTATTATAACGATATTCTATTATCCTCTGAGCATAACTTGGACCTATACCGGGAAGCTGAATAAGCTGTCCATATGAAGCTGAATTTAGATCTAAAGGGAAGACAACTGCTATACTAGACTTTTCTGAGATTAGATTATATTTAAAATTTTCAACACCTACAAAAGAGACAAAGAGATAAACCGAAAAAGATAAACCTAAAAATAATAGAAGATACTTCGTCTCTTTGTTTAGATTAAGCTTCACACAACAATATTTATTATCTTTTTACCAATAACAATAAACTTCTTTATATCTTTACCCTCTAAACGATTTTTTATATTACTATCATTAAGAGTTAACTCTTTTATCTCCTCTTCTAGAACGTTTTTTGATACAAAGACTTTACCCTTAAGCTTACCGTTAATCTGAACAGGTATCTCTATGATATCCTGAACAAGTGCTGCCTCTTCATATTTAGGCCAAATCGCTTCTTTAATCAGAGGAGATCTTCCTCCTATCTTCTTCCATAGTTCTTCAGCTATATGAGGAGCAAAAGGTGATAACAAGATAAGTAGTTTCTCTAACACGCTAGATAGAAGCTCTTTACTTATAGAGCCTTTTACAATATCAGACTGAATCTGATTAACAAGCTCCATAATAGAGCTTATTGCGGTATTAAACTTAAAACCACCTTCCATATCCTCTGTTATCTTCTTTATTGTAAAGTTGAATACTCTATTTAAATTTTTCTCACTCTCTTTATCTACATCTATAGAGCTATACTCTTCCAAGCTCTGATATAAACGCCAGAATCTATTTAAAAACCTATATGCTCCCTCTACCCCCTTATCTGACCACTCAGCATCTTTTTCAGGAGGACCTATAAAGAGAATATAGAGCCTCATAGTATCTACACCGTATTTTTCTATCAGCTTATCAGGAGCCACTACATTGCCTTTAGATTTAGACATCTTTGCTCCATCCTTTACTATCATGCCTTGAGTAAAGAGTCTCTTGAATGGTTCTTTAAAATTTATAAGCTCTAAATCAAATAAAACTTTGGTGATAAATCTCGCATATATAAGATGCATAGTAGCATGTTCTATCCCGCCTATATACTGATCAACCGGGAGCCAGTGATTGACAAGATCCGTACTAAAAGCTCTATCTTTATCTTGAGGTGTTATATAACGCAAAAAATACCAAGAGGAGTCAACGAAGGTATCCATTGTATCTACTTCACGTCTTGCCTCTTTTCCACAATTAGGACACTCCACCTTTACAAAATCAGAGGACAGCTTTAAAGGTGACTCGCCAGTAGGCTTAAACTCAACATCTTCAGGTAATAATACCGGTAAATCTTTTTCAGAGACTGGTACTACACCACAAGAATCACAATATATTATTGGTATAGGTGCTCCCCAGTAACGCTGCCGAGATATTAACCAATCTCTAAGCTTATACTGTACTTGCCTCCTTCCTATACCTTTATCTTCCATATATTCAGCAATCTTAATTTTTGCCTGAGCTGAAGAGAGCCCGTTAAAATCAGAAGAGTTAATCAACACTCCTTCGCTCTCATAAGCCTCACTCATATTATCCAGATTAATAGCACTTACAGGATCATCTACCACTAAACGTATCTCTAGATTATATTTTTTAGCAAAATCAAAATCTCGCTGATCATGAGTTGGAACAGCCATAACAGAACCCGTCCCATATTCCATAAGAACATAATTAGCGCAAAAAACAGGAATCTCTTCTCCTGTCATAGGATTTACTGCATATTTACCTACAAAGACTCCCTCTTTCTCTAAATCAGAAATATTTTTTGATTTTCTTATCACTTTCTTCATCTTACCTATAAAAGCGATTGCATCTGCATCTATCGAACCCTCTTTAATCCACTCATCTATAAATTGATGTTCTGGGGCAAGAACTACATAAGTAGCACCAAAGATAGTATCTACGCGAGTTGTAAAGCAACTTAGTTTTTTATCTTCTTTGACTATAGGAAAATCTATCTCAACGCCATGTGATTTTCCAATCCAATTTCTCTGCATTGTCTTCACTCTCTGCGGCCACTCTTCTAAATCATCCAGATCACCTAAGAGCCTGTCAACATAATCTGTAATCTTAAAAAACCATTGCTCCATCTCTCGTTCTTGAACAGAAGAACCACACCTCTCGCAGTTGCCATCTAAAACCTGCTCATTTGCCAGCACCGTCTTGCATGAAGGACAATAATTAACAGCTGCTTTTTTCTTGTAAGCTAAACCTTTCTTGTAGAGCTTTAAAAACACCCATTGAGTCCACTTGTAATAATCAGGCTTACAAGAAGTAACCTCTCTCTCCCAATCATAACCTATGCCCCAGTTTTTAAGCTGTTGCGTTATTCTAGATATATTACCTAGAGTCCACTCTTTAGGATGGATCTGGTGTTTTATAGCTTGGTTTTCTGCTGGAAGTCCGAAGCCATCCCAACCTATAGGCGCTAAAACGGATAAACCCTGCATACTCTTATATCGCCCGACAACATCACCTATCACATAGTTTCTAGCATGACCTACATGAAGTTCGCTAGAAGGGTAAGGAAACATGACAAGACAATAATATTTATCCTTATTTTTAACAGATGTATCAACATTGAACACTCTGTTATCCTGCCAATACTTCTGCCATCTCTCTTCAAAATCATGAGGCTGATAATCTTCCATCAAAATCTCCCTTTACTTTTTAAATATTTTACCTTATTTAAGTTTTCTATGTCATCTCTTTCTTTATTCTTTGGCGTCTCAAGTATCATAGGGATATCTCTAAGCTTAGGATGATTGATAAAATTACTGATACCCTCTCTCTTTATAAACCCTTCCCCTATATGAGCATGGCGATCTTTTTTAGAACAACATGGTGTGCTAGAATCATTTACATGCAATAACTTAATTTTATCTACTCCGAGAGCTCTGTCAAAATCTTTCAAAAATTTATCTAAATCTCTCTTTTTAGTTAAATCCACCCCTGAAGAGAAAAGATGAGCACTATCAAGACATACTCCAAGATTTCTCCCTACATCTTCAAAAACAATCTTAAAATCATCTACTCTCCAACCAAGTTTATTGCCCTCCCCAGCTGTATTTTCAAGAAGTATAAGAGGCTTAGTATCAGTCTTTTTTAATATAGTTTTCAATGATTTTCGCATAACATCCAAACCTCTGTCTCTATCTTTATTTGAACCAAAATGTAAAACATAATATTCAGCAGCTACTTCAGAAGACAACCTTAAATCATCTATTATTGTAGCTATAGATTTATTCTTTACTTCACTACTAGAAGATGCGATATTTAAAAGATAGCTCCCATGAACAACTAAAGGATTTATATTATACTTTTTACGTCTTAAAATAAAATCTTTAACCTCATCTGGATCTAATATCTTTTTAGCATAACCTCTTGGATTACGAATAAATATCTGTATAGCATTAATATCAAGCTCTCTTGCTTTGTCTAGAACCTTGAGAAGACCTTTTGATATTGAAAGATGGACTCCGATAGCTAACATAAGAGATTGTTAAATTTTAGAATAGGTTGCTTTCAGTATTTCTTGAGTTAAAATCATGTCCAAAATCTTTCTTAGGTCTTTAACGCCTTTGTATCTCTGTTCTAAACCTAAAAAAATATTTTTCATCTTTGGCGGCCTTCTAGATAGATCTTTGTATGCTACGGAAGATACCTTTATTATTAAATCTTCAACCGTGTACTTACTTTTACTTCTCTTCTTCGATATCTTTTTCTTCTTTTTAACCTTAACTAAATTAACACCCTCTTTCTTCTGCTTCACTATATATATTCTATCAATATCTACAAAGAATTTTGTTATCTTTAAATTTCCACTAAAAAAAGAGAGCGGGTCAAACTCAAAATCAACTGAATCTATCTTAATAAACCTTTTCTCTCTAAAATCCTTAGGATTCAGCAGCATAACTTCACTTAATCGTATATAACCTCTATGTATCTTAGAGTCAACATGCTCTATACTTATCCTTGCATTGCTCTTAAGGCGAACCGCTATATTTAAAGCAATATTAAGAAAAGTGTTTTGAAAGAAGAATACCAAAACTCCTAAAATCAGAGTAATTAAAATTAGTTTTTTAAAAATCCAGCCTAAAAGACCCATAATTTAAGTATGAGATCAAACATCCTGATATTGATATTTATAATATTTACAATATAGCCCGCCCTTTTTAATCAATTCATCATGTCTACCTTCTTCAGCTATCCCTCCATTTTCTATAACTATTATTCTATCAGCCCTTCTTGCAGTTGATATACGATGAGCTATTAAAAATACTGTTCTACCCTCTATAAGACGCTGTATTGCCTCTTGAACTTTAAGTTCTGAGGCTGCATCAAGTTGAGCTGTTGCTTCATCCATTATAAGAATAGGCGGATTTTTTAAAATCGCTCTTGCTATTGCTAGTCTCTGTTTTTCGCCACCTGATAATTTAGCTCCTCGCTCACCAACCATCGCATTGTAATTCTCAGGTATTTTCTGAATAAAATCATCCGCATTGGCCAACATAGCCGCCTCTTTTATCTCATCCAATCTCTTACCTTTCATTCCGTATGATATATTATTTGCAATCGTATCATTGAACATAACTGGTTCCTGAGTTACAAGCCCAATATTCTTTCTAAGTGAATCTATCGTTACACCCTTTATGTCCACGCCATCTATTAATACCTCCCCTGCACTTGGATCGTAAAATCTAAGCAGAAGATTGACAAGGGTAGATTTGCCAACACCGCTAGGCCCAACAAGACATACAATCTCGCCCATTTTAACTTTAAGATTTATACCTTTTAAAACTTCACTTGAATCATCATAACTAAAACTTATATTCTTATACTCAACCCCTTGTTTGGGTTTATCGAGAATTTTAGCACCAGAGATCTCACAAGCAGAAGGCTCTTGATCTAGAAGCTCAAATATTCTCTCTCCTGCTGCAAGTGCAATCTGATTAAAATTATAAACTTTAATAAGCCGTTTTACTGGTTTCATCAAAGCCGCTAAGGCAGCCAAAAAAAGCATAAATACACCAAAAGACATCTCGCCCGCTATAACATCTCTCCCCCCTACAATAAGAACAACAACACCAGCAAAAGCAGCCACTATCTCTGATGCTGGGTTTATCATAAGAGTTCTCCGCATTGTTTTAAGCATAAGTTTGTAAAAATCCTGGTTTAAAAGTTTAAATCTAGATATCTCCTCATTCTCCATGGAGAACGCCTTTACTATATTCATTGCCGTAAAAGTCTCTTGCATCCTAGAGTTTAAATCGCCCATCTTAGATTGAGCCTGCTTAGATATTTTACGCAACCTCTTACCAACCATTATAAGTGGAAAACCCACTAGAGGCATGACAACAAAAACTATCAATGCAAGCTTAGAATATATAATCAAGACAATGCTTAAGAAAAGAATTAACTGAAAAGTATAGTAAATACCTTCGGCTAAACCTTCAGTTAAGACATGGCGTATAACATAGACATCGTATGTCATTCTAGATATAAGATCGCCAACCCTGCTCTTAGAGAAAAAATCCATGGACATATATTGGATCTTCTCAAATATTTTAGCTCTTATATCTCTTATAACTCTCTGTCCAGCAATCTCCATAAGTATAGATTGAAAATAAAAAGTAATACCCTTTAAACAGACTAAAACCAGTAAAATCATAGCTAATAGAGTAAGCAACCTCACCTGCGGTATACTATTGGCCTTTACTACTAGCTGATTTATAAAATCAGGAATATTATCTTGCGGTAAAACTATAGGTTTACCTGTTAATACCTTGTCAGCTAAAGGGGCAAGCATGCTTAGAGATGCTCCATCCGTCAAGGTAGATACAATCATAAATATAACAGCACAAGCAATCACCTTTAGGTAAGGTTTAGCCATCTTTATAATTGTAAAGTATAACTTCATAGCTTAAGATTATAACATAGTATTTAAATAATTCTTGATAAATCCTCAAAGATAGATTGAGCTACACTAAGATTGGAATTAAAACCCGATATATCTATCCATTTAATACGTTTATCTCTCTTTAACCAAGAAAGCTGCCTCTTTCCAAAACGACGACTATTACGTTTTATAAGCCTTACAGCCTCTCCTAAATCGTATTCCCCTTTTATATAACCTATAAGTTCTTTATAACCTGCACCTTGATAAGCTGTTAAGCTTATCTTGCTTGCTAAGCTCTCTACCTCTTGGACTAAACCTGCCGACAACATCTCATCAACCTTTCTGTCTATCTCTTCATATAGCTTATCTCGCTTCTGATGTAAGGCATACATAGCTACATTATATTTTAAAGATATACCGCTCTTCTCTCTCTTTAGCTCTGATATCTTATCCCCGGTTAGCTCGTAAACCTCAAGCGCACGAATTACTCTTCTTAGATCATTAGGGTGGATCTTTTCAGCTGCCTCAGGATCAAACCTCTTAAGCTCGCTGTAGAGCTCACTTAAACCACTATCTTCTGCTCTCTTTACAAGCCTAGCTCTTATCTTATTATTACGGGATGGGCCTTTAAATATTCCATCTAAGAGAGAATATAGATACATAAGAGAACCGCCTACAACAAGAGGAGTGCTATCCCTAGAGATAATGCTATCTATAATCTCTGATGCTCTCTCAACATACTCTGCAACATCAAAGCTATCGCTATAGTTAACTATATCTATCATATGGTGTGGAATCTTAAGCCGAATATCTTGGGCAGGCTTAGATGTTCCAATATCCATACTTTTATAGATTGCCATAGAGTCGGAAGAGACTATCTCAACCTTCTTAATAAGTTTCGAAAGCTCTAAAGAGACCCCTGTCTTACCTACTCCAGTAGGTCCTGTTAATACAACTACTAGATTTTTATTCATAGATTTTAACAACTATAAGGTACCTAAGAGATCAATTAAGGATAGACAACACCGTTATAACCTAAAGAAGCAAGGCTCTTAAATGCAAACTCAACCTGATCTCTATTGTCAAACTTACCGATGCGAACCCTATAATAAAATTTACCTTTATGAACAACCTTCTTGATGTAAGAATCAAAACCTTTTGAGGTTAGTTTCTTTGAAAGATTATAAGCATTGTCGTAGTTCAAGAAAGAGCCTACCTGAATTGTAAAATAGAATTCATTTTCATCTAATATCCTTCTAGCATAACTAGAAGATAGAGAACTGGGATAGCGATCTATTAAAAGATCGAAGCTCTCTCTCGCTTTTGACCAAGAACCCTGCTTTCTAAAGCAGAGACCATGTTTATATACTACGTCAGATATCATCTCGCTTCTTGGAAACCTGCTTATAAAGGTATCATATAAAATATCGGCATCGCAAAACTTTCCGCTTAAAAAGAAAGTATCAGCTCGTCCTATAAGAGCATATTCGCCCCACTTACCGCCAAACTTTGAGAGCTTATCACAATAGGCTCTGGCATCTTCAAAGCGGGAACGTTTCATCAAAAGTAGAGATTTAAGATAAAGATATTCTGGCACACTCTCTTCACTTTTAAGATATCTATCTACTATGCGCTCTGATACATTATATTTCTCTTTAAGAAAATAGACCCAGGCATCATTAAAATCTTCAGCAGCAAAGACGATAGATGTTAGACCAAATAATATAATTACTACATAAAGAATACTTTTTATCATCAACTTAATCCTCGACTATCTCTCCAACTAAATTATTATTTATTATTTCGATTATTTTAACATCTTTTATACTGCCAACCAACCCCTTTCCTTGAACTTTAATAGTATAGTTTTCAGAAGACCTACCAAAACTATAACCACTCTCATCCTCAACCTCAAACAGCACCTCAGCTAGTCTACCCACTAGAGTTTTCTTCTTTTTCGAAACTATCTCTCTTTGAGTTTTAAGCAATATATTATTTCTTTTTTTCTTATCCTCTCCTAAGACATCGTCTAATAAAACAGCAGCCTTCGTCTCAGGTCTTAAAGAATATTTAAATACAAATGCCGAATCAAATTCTATTCTCTTTAAAGCAGAGTGAGTCGCAGTAAAATCTTCTAAATTCTCGCCTGGAAAACCAACAATTATATCTGTTGTAATAGCTCCGAAGGGATTAAACTCTCTATAAGAATCAACCAAATTGAGGTAGTCAGGAAGATCGTATTTCCTATTCATAAGCTTTAAAATTCTATCACTTCCTGATTGAAGAGGAAGATGCAGGTGATTACAGAGACTCTTTAAATCTCTTATAGCCTTAAAGAGGTCACCGTTTGAATCTTTTGGATGTGAGGTCATAAAACGAACCCTATCTATTCCGGTCTTATCTATGTCTTCAAGCAGCCTGACAAATCCCCCATTCTGATAAGAGCTTACATTCTGACCCAATAGAGTTATCTCTTTACAGCCTCTGTCTTTTAAAGACTTAATTTCATCCAATACCTCTTCTTTGGACCTAGAACGCTCCCTACCTCTTGTATGAGGAACAATACAGTAGGTGCAAAAATTATCACAACCCTCCATGATAGAGACAAAAGCGCTCAAGGATCTCTTTCTATAATCACTATCTTTATAAAAACATTTCAAACCATCCTGCTTGCCTACTGCACTCATTCTCTTACCTTCTAATATCTTACCTATATTTTCAATCAACTCATCTTCTTGTGATGGTCCAAATATTCCATCAAGATAGCTATATCTCTTGAGAAGTTCTTCTCTGTAGGCCTCTGCCGTACAACCAGTTAAAACAATCTTAAAACCGCTCTTCTCTTTGAGCTTCCTTAAACTTCCTAAAAAAGATATTGCACGATGCTCTGCATGATAACGTACGCTACAGGTATTTATGATTACAAGATCTGAGTCTTCTGCTTTATTTGTTAGGCTCCACCCAGCACCGATAAGAGCTCCCAACATCCATTCAGAGTCTCTCTCGTTCATCTGACAGCCAAAAGTCCGGATATAGACTTTGGGCGCAGATTTTTCATAAGTCTTTGATTTTTCAGGCATTTTTCGTTTTTCTCCTGTTCCAAAAAAAGAGAATTGAAGGGGGCAAAAAATTCAAAAGAAAAAATATCTTTTCGGGCGATTTTGATGTTTTTAAAAAGCAATCCCAGCACCTGTTTTTGCTCATAACAATTGAGGCTTTTCTTGTTAGGCTGATACCCTGCCAAGAAGTCCTCTACTCGGTGCATATAGTCGTCTGAACGCTCCCTCTCAATCTCTCTAAGTGCTTGCAATGCAAGCTGTTTCTTCAATTCCTCTTCGTCTTTGCGAAGAGTTGCTATTTTATCATGATATACATCTTCACCAAGCACATTCTCAAGATATATATCGGTAAGCTTTGACTGCTTGGCTTGTACTTTTTTAAGCTTATTTTGGAGTCTCAAACGCTCTTTTTCATCAATCGGCTGGTAATCCTGCTGTAAGGCATCAGTCACTGTTTTCCATCGGCTCGATTTTAGCCGATCTGAGCGCAAAAGTGTGGATAGTAAAACCGAAACTTTCGGCTCTATATCTTCTGCCTTGACCGCCTTATTGCTGCACTTGATAAACGATTTATAAGGGCCAATGCAACGATACCACCTGCTTTTCTCTCCAGTTCTATGGTTACGAATAGACGATATACCATGATATTTATGATTACACTTAGCGCAAAACATCACCGCTGATAACGGATAATCTCCTGCCCGCTTTTTATGTTCTATGCGCCGTTTAGCAAGTGCCTTTTGCGCTTGTTCAAAAACATCATCAGAAATCAGTGGCTGATGCCGTCCTTGAGAAACAACCACCTTATCAGGATCGTTCTTAATGTATCTATAACCCTTAGGGGTCCTTTGCGTTTTATCGTAATGGCACTTATTCCAGACAAGCTTGCCAGTATAAATGCGATTACGCAAAATATCACGAATAAGTTTTGCAGTAAAATAATTGCCGTTACGATTGCGATAACCTTTTTTCGTGAGATACTCACGAATATAGCGAATAGGCTTATCAGCAATAGCCATCTCAAAAATCATCTTTACAATCGGCGCCTGTTTCTCGTTTACTTCTAAAACTTTCTCATGCTTACTGTAATTGTAGCCAAACGGAGAATATCTTGCGCCCTGCCAATTCCCAAGCTGAACACCCTTAATCATCCCCGGCATAACACGTTCAGCTAACCGATTACGCTCAAACTCAGCAAAACTGCCAAGCTGTTGGAACATCAGCTTGCCTGCTGATGTAGTGGTATCGAATGGCTCAGCAGCAGATTTGAAACCAACGCCACAAGCTGATAATTCATCTACTAAATTAAGTAAGTCTTTTAAGTTCCGGCTAAACCTGTCTATCTTGTGTACGATAACTAAATCAAATCTGCGCAGTTTTGCGTCTTGCAAAAGTTCTTGCAGGGCTGGACGTCGTTCAGAATATCCACTAATACCCTCATCAGAATAAACTTTATAAACCTCATGCCCTTCTCGTTTGGCGTATTCCTCTAAATACTCACGCTGAACATCAAGAGAGGTTCCTTCTCTTACTTGTTCTTCGGTTGAAACTCGAGTATAAACAGCTATTTTCATTTCTTCCCTGACTTTTTCTTATCCATCTTGCTTTTATTTTCTATTTTTTTTGTTTTATGGACCAATATATCAAAAGCGTTGCCTTTTTTTTCATAATCTATCTGCCTTTTTTGGGAATACTTTTCATACTCTTTATTTACAGCATCCATCGCAAGCTGATGAGATATTTTTCCCGCGTGTGTCAATATTTTTCTTTCGTTCAATTGCATAAAACTATCCAGCTTTTTGATCCAATCTTTCATGTGCATTGGAACATGTCTCATTGCTTGCCCTTCGGCAAAAATCAAATATTGTTCGACCAGATTATTTAAAGCCAATAATTCCTTCTCATTTAGATAGTTTTTCGCAATTTCAACATCGTCCTTTCGTACTTTTGAGCCTCGCCAATTCGTTAAACCCATATTAGGCTTGTTACTGCCCGCTCTTGAGTGAATTATCTCTGCTGCTGTTTTACCTGTAATAGCCCAATGCATTTTATTTTGAACAGTCTTGAAAAACTCAATACTCACTTCATTAGTAGGATCATAATCAACGCTTGTCGCATAAATATCAGTGATTTTTTGATAAAACCGTCTCTCAGATGTGCGTATATCCTGAATACGACGAATCAATTCGTCGAAATAATCAAACGGTTGATTCGGATTTTTTAAACGCTCATCATCAAGCACAAATCCCTTAACGATAAATTCCCTTAAATGTCGAGTGGCCCACTGCCTGAAATGTGTCGCAACCTTTGATTTTATCCTGTATCCTACAGAAATAATCATATCTAAATTGTAATACTCAACATTTCGCTGAACATCGCGACTCCCCTCTTTTCGAACTGTCAAGAATTTCTTGACAGTTGCCTGTGGTACAAGTTCTCCGTCTTCATAAATGTTACCAATATGTAGACTTACATTCTGTTTCGTTGTTTGAAATAACTCTGCCAACAACTGCTGAGAAAGCCAAACTGTTTCATTTTGGAATCTAACGTCAATTTTAGTTTCCCCTGATTCTGTTTGATAAATAATAAGCTGTGATTTATTTTTATCTTTCATAGATTTGCCTCCCATAAAAGTTATTTAATCCTTTAATGTCTTTCTCCACTTATTTATATCCTTTATATCTTTGTCAGTAAAGACCGGATAATCGCGATAATCACGTTTTGGTTTAACCCAACCCTTCTCAATCCAATTATAAAGGGTCTGCCGAGTAATACCCAATTCCTTCGCGGCATGCGTAATATTATATCGCTTATTCATAGTGAGCATATTTTACAGTATTAGACATTAATAGTCAATCTAAATCTTAGGGGAAAGCTGGCTTTGAGCGCAGGCAGGCGAAAGCGAAGCTTGAGCCCCGAGCACAAAAACAGCTTGGGTGGTCGGGGGATGTTTGGTGGGGTGTTTCGCTGAAAGCGAAACATACCCTGACGATGGCACCTGTTTGAGGAGGGCTTTATTTTCTTTTCCCCGCCGACAGCCGAAAAAAAGATTTCTCGATTATAAAAAATTTTTGTTTTACCCAAAAAGCCCGACGAAAGCGGGTGCCTGAGGAAGGGTACCATAACGCTACGATTACACCACAGCGCTGGTTTTGCAGGCTTGGAGTGCGGAAAGCGAAGGCACGACGAGTGCCGAAGCCCGCACGACAAGACTGCTTGTAAAAGCGAGCGGCCAAGCGAGCGAGGCAGTGAGCCTGAGTCCCAGCGAAGGCGAACGGCGCAAACACCACTCACCTAGCCCGCCCCAGCGGGCGGTACATTAAATTCAAGACACAGAGAACAAGGAAAAAAGTATATCGTAAAACCTTAATGATAGTTCAGCCGAACGTCTTAATATAGACTTTCATAAACAGGTATTATAGCAAAATTAATACTGAGAGTATAATATCAAGAAGATTATAATAATTAATAAATTATTTACTTTTAAAACAATCAAAATTAATTTAAAATTATACTGTATAAAAATACTACGCCAAAATGAAAAAAAGTAAAAAATATCTTATTATATTACTGATAATTGCTTTAGGAGTTATCCTGATCTTCCATAAATACATAGAGTTCTCTTTGGTTAATAAAGATTACTACAGAATACTGGCTGAAGCACATAGAATTAACGGCAATTACGATAAAATACTAAAGTGTTACGATGATGAAATCCAAGATAAGCTAGGTTATATATACGCTTATACTAACCTTGGATCTCTATACAAAACGAAAGGAGAATATAAACAAGCAATAGAATATTTTGAAAAAGCACTCCAAATAAGCAAAGACAATGCTCAAGCTTATAATAATATCTCGAATATATATATGAGCCAAGGCAATACTAAAAAAGCAATTCAATATTGTAACAAAGCAATAAAGAATATTCCTTCTTCTACTGATGCCTATAGATATCTTGGTCGTCTATATAGAAGTCAAGGAGATTACGATAAAGCTCTTACATATTTCAATAAAGCC
>CAYRCW010000005.1:0-13994 GCA_964422895.1 uncultured Planctomycetia bacterium
TGGGGTTTTGGGGAAGTATTTTCACTATTTAAAGATTAAAGTTATTGCTTATTTGAAGTAATTATTTCTATTATTTAATTAGATATATCTATATGTAAAGTCAATATTTGTTGACTTATTTTGTATCAGAGTTTACAATTCAAAAGATATGAAAGACGAATTAAGAGAGCATAAACTTGATAAACTTAATAAGTTAGAGGCTAAAGGTGTAAATGCCTATCCTAACCGCTATCTTCCTTACGATTCTATAGAATCCTGTTTAAAAGACTGGGAGAATGATAAGGCAGTTAAGATTGCAGGTCGCATTATGGCTCTAAGAGGTCATGGTAAGATTATATTTTTAGATATTAAGGATGCAACATCCAGGATGCAGGTCTATATTAAGAACGATATTTTAGGCGAAGATAGCTTTGCTACTTTTAAAGAGTGTTTTGATATTGGAGATATTATAGGAGTAAGTGGAGAGACCTTTAAGACACGTACAGGAGAAGGTACGGTTTTAGCAAAGAATGTTATGATGCTTTCAAAGTCGCTCTTGCCTTTACCTGAAAAGTGGCATGGATTAAAAGATGTAGAGATAAGGCATAGAAAGCGTTATCTAGATCTCATTATGAGCGATGAGTCTAAAGAACGGTTTATTATAAAGAGTAAAACGATAAGTTTAATACGTAAGTTCTTAGATCAGAAAGGTTTTATTGAGGTAGAGACTCCAATGCTCCATGCAGTTGCAGGAGGAGCAGCCGGAGCTCCGTTTAAGACGCATCTTGAGGCTTATGATTTAGACCTTAATCTTAGAATTGCGCCAGAATTATATTTAAAAAGATTGCTTGTTGGCGGTTTTGAAAAAATCTACGAGATAAATAGAAGTTTTAGGAATGAAGGTATTTCGACAAAGCATAATCCTGAATTTACTATGATGGAACTATATTGGGCCTATGCAGATTACAATGATGTTATGGCTTTGACTGAAGAGCTCTTCTCTTTCCTTGCTCGTGAGATAAAAGGGTCTGAGGAGTTTGAGTACCAAGGTAAGCAGATCAGCTTTAAAGCTCCATTTAAGAGGTTAAGCTTTTCAGAGATATTAGGCGAAGAAGAGATTGATATGGATAAGCTTAAAGAGATAATGGAGAAGAAGTTAGATAAGAAGTTGGAAAAACTATCCAGATCTCAGATATTAAACCTATGTGAGGAGTATATAGAGAAGCAACTTGACGACAACCCTGTCTTTGTAATTGATTATTTGAAGGAGATATCGCCGTTGGCTAAAACAAAAGAGGGTAGCCCTAACCTTACTGAGAGGTTTGAGCTTTTTATCTCTGGTATGGAGATTGCCAATGCGTATAGTGAGCTCAATAATCCGATTGAGCAAAAAGAGAGATTTCAAGCTCAGAGCGGAGAGAGAGAAGAGCATGTAGATTATGATTTTGTCCAAGCTTTAGAATATGGTATGCCTCCTGCCGGAGGTTTAGGAGTAGGTATAGATAGACTTGTTATGTTGCTTACCGATGCAGCCTCCATAAGAGAGGTTCTGTTTTTCCCGCTGTTAAAACCAGAAAATACTTTATGAGTCTTGAATTCTGGCTAGCCAGGAAATATCTTCTACGAAGAGAGACTAAGTTCCTCAAGATCGTCTCTGTTATAACAGTTTTAGGTGTTGCTATTGGAGTGATGACGTTATTAATTGTTATAGCTGTTATGAATGGTTTTGATCAAGAGCTAGAAAATAAGATATTGGGAACCAATTCTGATATTTTAATAAAAGCTCAACCTTTTATTCAAGAGCCAGATAAGATTATCTCTAAGATAAAAGAGTTAGAAGATGTAAAGGAATGTTCTTCTATTATAGTTGGTAATGGTAGCCTTATAAATGAAGGTTATCTTGAAAATATATATATTAAAGGTGTAGATCTAGAGAGTGAGAAGAGAACTACAAAGATAGACGATTATCTCTTGAATAGATTGGATGGTATCTCAGAAGATGGCATTGTTGTTGGTAAGGTTGTTGCTCAGAAGATGGGCTTAGGTCTTGGATCAGCTGTTAAGATTCTGCTACCTTTCAACCTTGAGAGTTTTGATTTTAAAGTTATTGGTATATTTGAATCAGGTATGTATGATTATGATTCGTCCTTAGCCTATATAAACCTTAAGAAAGCGGAGAGAATATTCAATCTATCTGGAGCTACAGCTATTGAAGTTAAGTTGGTTGAGTCTTATAAGGCTGACAAGATTAAAAGTATTATAAGAGCTCACCTGGGACCTGATTTTGATGTTTTGAGCTGGATGGATATGAATAAGAATCTTTTTAGTGCACTAAAACTTGAGAAGACAGCTATGTTTATAATACTTTGCCTTATAATACTCGTAGCCTCTTTTAATATCGCTAGTATTCTTATTATGTCTGTTTTAGAGAAAGTAAGAGATATTGGAATAATGAAAGCGATAGGGATGAAGAATGCTACTATAAAAGGGGTCTTTATGATGCAGGGTATGCTAATAGGTTTATTGGGTATTATTCTTGGTTCTTTTCTTGGCGGTGGAGTTATATATCTCTTAGATAATTATCCTATAATAAAGTTGCCCTCAGATATATATTATATTGATCGCTTGCCTGTAGCTACTTCGTTATTAGACTTTGTTATAGTTGTAGTTGCTGCTTTAGTTATAACATTTATAGCTACTCTATATCCTGCGGTAAAGGCATCTAAGTTTGATCCTGTAACAGCTTTAAGGTATGAATAATGATAGTACTTAGAAATATAGATAAATCTTTTCAAGTTGGAGACAAAAAAATAGATGTATTAAAAGATATATCTTTTAAAGTAGATAAAGCTGAAATATTGGTTGTAAGAGGTCCTTCCGGTGCTGGTAAATCAACCCTTCTTCATGCTATAGGAGCTTTAGAGGTACCTGACAGGGGAGAGATCTATTTAGAAGGAGAGAACATTTATAATTTTGATGAAAAGAGTAAGGCTAAATTTAGAAATAATAATATCGGTTTTGTATTCCAGCTTTATTATCTGATTCCAGAGTTGAGTATTCTTGAAAATGTTGCATTGCCTCTATTTATAAAGAGATTCAAAAAAGAGAAGGCTTTAAAGAGAGCTCGAGATGTCTTAAAGTTTTTACAGATTGATCATAGAAGAGACCACTATCCTAATCAGATTTCAGGAGGAGAACAGCAGCGTGCTGCTATTGCCCGTGCACTTATAACAGAGCCTAAGATTCTTCTTTGCGATGAGCCTACTGGAAATTTGGATTCTCAAATGGGCGAAGAAGTGTTAAAATTACTTAAGTCAGTAAATAAAAATAGAGATACTACTATTATGGTTGTATCTCATAATAGCAATGTAGCTGCTTGGGCCGATAGAGAGTTATATATAAAAGACGGTTCTATAGAAGCCCATGAGTAGATTAAGGCAATTGGTTTAAGGAGGATAAGATGAAAATTTATATCAATGGTGATTTTGTTGAAAAAGATGATGCTAAAATATCAGTCTTTGATCACGGGTATCTTTATGGAGACGGGGTATTTGAAGGGATAAGAGTATATAATGGTAAGATATTCAGATTAGATCAGCATCTGAATAGGCTTTATGATTCTGCTCATACTCTTATGCTCAGCATCTCTTTAAGTAAAGAAAAGATGCAAGAAGCTATCTTAGAGACAGTACGGTTAAACAGCTTAAAGGATGCTTATATTAGACTTGTTGTCTCTCGAGGTATAGGGGATTTAGGTTTAGATCCTAGAAGGTGCAAAGGCTCTACTATTGTAATAATAGCAGATAAGATTGCTCTCTATCCGCAGGAGTTCTATGAGAAAGGACTTGAGATTATTACAGTTCCTACAAGAAGGAATATTACAGAGGCTGTCAATCCTCAAGTTAAATCTTTGAACTACTTAAATAATATTATGGCTAAGATCGAGGCTATCCATTGTGGATACGAAGAGGCTATAATGTTAAATAATAGCGGTTATGTTGTAGAGTGTACAGGTGACAATATATTTATACTATCTGAATCCAAGCTTTATACTCCATCTAGTCATTTAGGTGCTTTAAAAGGTATAACACAAGATGTAGTTAAAGAGTTAGCTAAAAAAAGAGATATTGAAGTTGTATATCAGGTTTTTTCAAGACATGATGTCTACAATGCACAAGAATGTTTTTTGACAGGTACTGCTGCTGAGATTATTCCCGTGGTGAAGGTTGATGGAAGAGCTATTGGGATTGGTAAGCCGGGCAATGTCACTCTTAAATTAATTCAGGATTATAAGAATATTACTGAGAGTGAAGGTATTCCGGTATATTAATTAAAAGGATATAATATAAATATGATTTGTGATATTTGCCATGAAAAAGAGGCTTCAGTCCATCTCACCGAGATAATTAACGGTAAGGTTACGGAGCTGCATTTATGCGAAGAGTGTGCTAGGAAGAAAGGGACGCAGATGGAGCAGCACTTTGGAATTTCGGATCTTTTGGCTGGGCTTGCTGATATCGGCTCTCCTTTAGAGGTTAAAGAAGAGCTTGGGTTAAGGTGCGCCAATTGCGGTATGAGTTATAGTGATTTTAAAAAAACAGGTCGTTTTGGCTGTAGTGAATGCTATAGTGCTTTTAAAAAGTATATTCCATCACTACTTAAAAGAATTCATGGAGCAACTAAGTATGTTGGAGATATACCTAAGACAGGAGAGTTTAAGATTGTCGGAGATGAGCTGCAACAATTACGCAAAGAGCTTCAGCTGGCAATTGAGAAGGAAGATTACGAACAGGCAGCTCAGATAAGAGATGATATAAAGAAGCTAGAGAAAAAGAAGACGAATAAAGATGAAGAATAGTAACGTCGATGTTCTATTAGATCAGCCTAGTGCCTGGCTAAAAGGTACTGGCGGGGATTCTGATATTGTTATTTCAAGCAGGGTAAGGTTTGCTCGGAATATAAAAGGTGTACCTTTTTATCACTGGGCAGATGATGAACAACGCAAGCAGAGTTATTCTAAGATAAAAGATGTTTTAGAAGATATACAGGATTTTAAAAATGGGATCTGGTTGGATATGGATAAATTAAGTGAGCTGGATAGATATTTTCTTCTTGAGAGACACCTGATAAGCAAAGAGTTGGCTGATAAAGGCCCTTATAAAGCTGATCTTATAGGAGATAGAGAGATAGTATCTATTATGGTTAATGAAGAGGATCATGTCCGCTTGCAGGTTTTGGAGTCAGGATTCTCTCTTCTTGAGGCTGTTGATATAGCTAGAAGAATAGATAGTGAGATAGCTAAGAGGCTTGAATATGCTTTTACTTCTGAATTGGGCTATCTTACGACTTGCCCCACTAATGCAGGGACAGGGTTGAGAGCATCTGTCATGCTGCACCTGCCGCTACTTGTTATGAGTAAACAGATATCAAATGTTATTAATACGATAGCAAAGCTGAGTTTTACAACGCGAGGTTTCTACGGAGAGGGCACTGAAGCTAGCGGGAACTTCTTTCAGATTTCTAATCAGGTGACTTTAGGTAGAGCCGAAGAGGAGATTATTGAAAATCTTCAGAAAGTTATAGTCCAGGTTATAAGTTACGAGAGAACAGCAAGAGAGAAGTTTTATAAAAAGGAGAAACTTTCTTTAGAAGATCAAGTATTTCGCTCGTATGGAATGCTACAAAATTCGCGTCTTATAAATAGTAAAGAGGCTATAGAACTTCTTTCTAATTTAAGATTAGGGGCTGATCTAGGCGTTATAGATGTAGATCTAAAGCAGATAAACGAATTGCTTCTCTACATTCAGCCTGCTCATTTACAAAAATTCGAAGGAAAGGTTTTAAGTTCGAAAGAGAGAGATATAAAACGTGCAAAAATTATAAGAGAAAAAATAGTATAGGAGGAATTATATGAAGATGTTTAATCGATTTACTGAACGAGCTAGAAAAGTAATAATTATCGCCAAAGAAGAGGCTAAAAGATTTAATCATGATTATATAGGCACAGAACATATTCTTCTAGGTTTAGTAAGAGAGGGTGAGGGTGTTGCTGCAATAGTATTAAAGAGCTTAGCTCTTGAGTTGGGTCAGATAAAGATAGAGATTGAGAAGTTTGTTCAGCCTGGACCAAATGCAGTTATATCAGGAGATGTTCCCTTTACGCCTGCTGCAAAGAAAGCTATTGAGTTGGCTATGGATGAAGCAAGTTCTCTAGGACATAATTATATAGGTACAGAGCATCTTCTCTTAGGTTTAGTAAGAGAGGGAGAAGGAGTGGCTTCGCAGGTACTGTTTAATCTAGGTTTAAATGCAAATAAGATAAGAGAGTCTGTGATGGATCTTTTAGGAACTCCATCAGGGCAGAGTTTAAGCGGTACTAGTTCAGGTGGCTCTGCAGTTAAGAGTAAGACTCCTGCTTTAGATTCATTTGGAAGAGATCTGGCATCTTTAGCCAGAGAAGGTAAGCTTGACCCAGTTGTAGGTAGGAGTAATGAAATTGAGAGAGTTATGCAGATATTGTGCAGAAGGACAAAAAATAGTCCAGTATTACTTGGCGAAGCTGGAGTAGGAAAGACTGCCATCGTTGAAGGTTTAGCCCAGAAGATAGTTTCAGGTGATATTCCAGATCTTCTTAGAAACAAAAGAATTATAGCTTTAGACCTAGCTTTAATGGTTGCAGGAACTAAGTATAGAGGGCAATTTGAAGAGAGAATAAAAGCAGTTATGAATGAGATTAAGAAGACAGAGAATGTAATTCTATTTGTAGATGAGCTACATACTCTTGTAGGTGCTGGCGGTGCAGAGGGCGCAATAGATGCTTCAAATATATTAAAACCTGCTCTGTCTAGAGGTGAAATTCAATGTGTTGGTGCAACTACATTGGATGAATATAGAAAACATATCGAAAAAGACGCTGCTCTAGAGAGGCGCTTCCAGACTATTATGGTTGAACCGCCTACAGTTGAAGAGACAATAGAGATTCTTAAAGGGTTAAAAGATAGATATGAAGCACATCATAGAGTTGAATTTATAGATGAGACTATAGTAGCTGCAGCTAAACTCTCCGATAGGTATATTACAGGTCGTTTTTTGCCTGATAAAGCAATAGATTTAATTGATGAGGCAGGTTCTAAGGCTCGTCTCTCTGTTTTAACTATGCCGCCTGAGCTTAAAGACCTTGAAGTAAATATCGAGGATATTAAAAAAGAGAAAGAGGCTTCTATTAAAGGTCAGGATTTTGAGCGTGCGGCAAAATTGAGAGATCAAGAGAGAGAGACTAAAAAAGATTTAGAGTCTAGAAAAAAAGATTGGGAAAAAACAAAGAGCGAAAAGCAGCCTGTTGTTACTGCAGAGGATATTGCTGTAATAGTATCTAAATGGACAGGTGTGCCGCTTATGAAGTTGGAAGAGACCGAGAGCGATAAGCTCTTAAAGATAGAAGAGGAACTTAGAGAGAGTGTCGTAGGTCAAGATGAAGCTATTCATGCGATAGCGCGTGCTATAAGAAGGTCGCGTGCAGGATTAAAAGATCCTAAGCGTCCGATAGGTACATTTATATTCTTAGGTCCTACTGGAGTAGGTAAGACGCTTCTTGCAAAAGTTCTAGCAGAATTTCTATTTGGCGATGAAGATGCTTTGGTGCAGCTTGATATGTCTGAATACATGGAAAAGTTTAATGTATCTCGTCTTGTAGGTGCTCCTCCAGGTTACGTAGGTTATGAGGAAGGTGGACAGTTGACGGAGAAAGTTAGGCGGCGTCCTTATTCAGTCGTTCTTTTAGATGAGATAGAGAAGGCCCATCCAGATGTTTTTAATGTACTACTCCAAGTTATGGAAGACGGTCGGCTTACAGATAGTTTTGGAAGACGCGTTGATTTTAGAAATGCTGTTTTGATAATGACTTCTAATGTTGGAGCTTCGCTTTTAAGAACTCAAGGTGCAATAGGTTTTAAATCTAAATCAGATTCAGCTGAAGTAGATCATGATTTGATGAAAGACAAATTAATGGATGAAGTTAAGAAGACATTTAAGCCTGAATTTTTAAATCGTGTTGATGATACAATAGTATTTCATTCTTTAGATAAAAAACATCTTACTAGTATAGTAGAGATTGAGTTGAGAGAAGTAGAAGAGAGAGTACAAGAACAGGGTCTTAGCATAGAACTGACTAAAGATGCAAAAGAGTTTTTAATAAATAAAGGTTTTGATCCTGTTTTTGGTGCTAGACCTCTTAAAAGGACTATACAGAGATATATAGAGGATCCTCTTGCTGAAGATATTATAGCTGGTAAATTTAAATCTCCTGACATTATATATGTTAAAAAGGCGCTACGCAAAGAAGAGTTGGAGTTTAAAAAGAAAGGTTAAGCTTATCAATAAGTTTTTCCAATATCAACTTAATGTTTTAATTCAGTCTCTATTTTAAAATGCATATATCCTATTTTAAAAAGAGATATAAGTTTTTGTTTTTATCTTTGATATTTATTTCAATATTAATCTTATTAAGTTTTCTTTTTTCTAATAAGATTCTAAATATGATAGTGGACGATATAGTAGCAGGAGCTGCTATTCCTTCGGATATTAATTTCCAAGTAAGACAGTTTACCTTATCTTTTAAGGACGGTATTATCTTGAAAGATTTTATGGTCTCTAGAGGAGATGAGAGTGTATCTATCCCTAGAGTTGCAGTAAAGAGGGAAGCTGGTTTTATGATTCTTAAAATAGATAGGGCTTCATTAGACTGGAGCTTGATTAAAGGCTTAGCTGTTTTGTCTAGGGGCGATAGAGATTCTGAAAGTGTGCCTTTAAAAATTAATCTTAAGGATGTTAGTTTTTCTTATCAGGGCAAGGATATAGATATAAAGAGAGGCTTCATTCTCTCTGATAAGAATGGTTTGCATTGGGATTTGGGGCTTAATTGTTGTGGTTTAAATTTTAGTCTAAGAGGTTATAGTTCGTTTAAAGATAGTGTATGTCTTTTTAATTTCGAGTCTAAACTTCTAAAGACTGCTTTAATAGGTAAATATGATTTTAATAGAGATGATTTTATAGGGGGGTTCTTATTTAAAGATAGTTATTCTAATTTAAAAGCTAAAATATTAAGAGATAATGGAGTATTAAGTTTATCAGATATCTCCCTGGGGCCTTTATCTATACCTGGACCTATAGAGCTAAATTCTAAAGAAGAGCTAAGATTTGATTGGGTTGTTAAGAATGAAGCTCTTAATGCTTCAGGGTTATGTAATTTTAGAAATGAAGAAGATAGGCTCAATCTTTATATTAAAGTATTGAAATCTAAATTCGGAGAGTATGAGTTGATAACAAACTCTTATATGGAGTATATTTTAAACGAGAGAGCGTTGGTCTTTAAATCCGTAGGTACTGTTTTAAATAATATGCCTTTCCCCGAGGTTTATTTTAAGGTGGCATTATCAGATACTAGTATAGTTCTTGAGAGGTTTGATTATGAGGGTGGATTGAGTTTTAGTGGTTATTTCGATTATAATATGAACTATAGTATCCAGGGGGATTTTAATAATTTTGACTTACACCATATGATGACTATAGTTATGCCGCTTTATGCGCGTTATTTGAGCGTTTCTAGGCTGGATGGCAATTTCAGTTATTTTCTATATGACGGTATAAAGTTTATAGATATTGCATTGGAACTCCAAAAAGGTAGAATTATAGATGTGATTTTTGATAGCGGCAAGGTTCATTTAATAGGTAATTCAAATATGCTAGAGTTCCTTAATTCCGAGTTGATTATTGATGGTATGCCTCTAGCATTTGAAGGTAATATTGATATGTCTAAGTTTCCATCTGCTGATATGTGGGCAGATGTTATCTTAATCTCTACTACTACTACTTATCCTTTTGGAAAGAGCTTTTTTGAGGATAGGTTTGGAGATAAAAAGATGTCTTTAGGTACAAAATTAAAAGATAACGTTAGGCTGGATTATAATGTAGAATTTTCAGCAGATGAAAACTACAATAAGAACGAGGTCTCTTTAGAGATTATAGGTAGTCCTTATTTAAAACTGCGTCTAAAAGGTGATGAAGAGATAATGGGCGTAGAGAAAAATATTAAGTTTTAATCATTATGAAAGAGAGAATAGACTATTTTTTCTGTTATCTTGGTAGATTAACTATGCTTGCAGGGCATATAGTGTACATTATTTTTACCAGAAAACCAAGGTTTGATCTCCTGTATAAGCAGATGATTAAAATAGGGTTAGAGAGTTTTCCTATAGTCTTTTTAACATCTGTATTTATTGGAATAGTTATTGCTTTGCAGAGTGCTTATCAGATGCAGAAACTCTCGGCAGAAATATATATTGCTTCTTTAGTTGTACTCTCAGTCGTAAGAGAGCTTGGACCTGTTATTACAGGACTTGTTGTTGCTGGTAGAGTTGGAGCTTCAATTTCGGCTGAATTGGGGACTATGAAGGTTACTGAACAGATAGATGCTATGGAATCTATGGCTACAGACTCTGTTCAATATCTTGTGGTTCCTAGGTTCTTAGCACTTCTCTTTATGCTTCCTATTTTGACTGTCTATGCAGATATAATAGGTATATTTGGAGGTTTTTTGATAGGAGTAACAAAACTTGGTATTGGAGCTACTCAATATTTGAAATTGACTTTTGAAGCTTTGGCTATGAAAGATATATATAGCGGTTTTATGAAACCTATAGTTTTTGCTATTATAATAGCTCTTATATCAACCCATGAAGGTTTTGTAGCTAAGGGTGGAGCTGAGGGTGTTGGCAGAGCAACTACTCGCACAGTGGTTAATACTTTTATCTTGATTATTACGGCTGATTGTTTGATAACTGCATTTTTTTATTTTGTTCTATGATGATAAAAGCAGACAATGTTTGGAAAAAATTTGAGAATCAAGATGTGCTTAAAGGGTTAAATTTAACTGTAGCTAAGGGTGAGGTTTTTGTAATAATTGGTCAGAGTGGATGCGGGAAAAGTGTATTTTTAAAACTTTTAACCAGACTACTTGAACCCGATCAAGGGAATATATATGTAGAAGGTGAAGATATTATAAATTTAAATGATAAAGAACTTAGAAAATTAAGAATGAAGTTTGGGTTTGTCTTTCAAAATGCAGCACTCTTTGACTCTTTAAGTGTTTTTGAGAATGTCAGTTTTGGTCTCACACAGCATACTGATTTAAGTCAAGATCTTATAAGCGATAGGGTCTCTGATTGTCTTAAGCTTGTAGGGTTGCAGGGGATAGAAGAGAAGATGCCTGCCGAATTGAGTGGTGGAATGAAAAAGAGGATTGCTATAGCTAGAGCGGTTGTTCTAAACCCGCAGATAATACTATATGATGAGCCTACCACAGGCTTAGACCCGGTTGTTGCTTCGTCCATAAATCATCTTATTAAGAAATTGAAGAGGGAAGTTGATGCAACTTCTATTGTCGTTACTCATGATATGAATAGCTCTTATTTTGTAGCAGATAGGATTGGGATGCTTTATGAAGGAAAAATAATCGAAGTAAATAATCCAGAAGGCATTAAGAATAGTTCTAGTCCTGTTGTTCAACAGTTTATTAACGGTAATTTTGAAGGTCCTATAAAAATATGATAGAGTGTAGTAGTGTTTTTAAATTAGAGATAGAAAATTAGAAGGGTAAGTGTTAAGTTGTTTAAATTGAGCTTTATTGTTTTGGGAGGATAAAGTTATGGAATATTGGAGAAAGAGTGAATGGAAATTAGGTCTCTTTATATCTTGCGGTATAGTTTTATTTGGTGCTTTAATTTTTACTATAAGTAATCTTAGCTTCTTTCAAAGAGGTTATGATTTAAGGGTATTATTTAATTTTGTAAATGGTATAGAAAATGGAGCACCAGTTAGACTTGCAGGCGTAGAGGTGGGTGAAGTCAAGAATGTTAAGATAATCTATGATCCGGACGATGAAAAACCTCTTGTAGAGGTAGATCTTCTTATAGAAGAGGGTGTTCTTATCAGACAGAATGCTAATATCTTAATATCTACGTTGGGATTGCTGGGCGAAAAATATGTTGAAATATTTCCTGGGGATAAAAGTAGGGCTTTAGTAAGAGAGGGTGATATATTGGTAGGCTATGACACTGTTCCTATGGCAAAGCTTTCAGATCTGATTTATCAGATTGCTAGAAAATTAGATCAAACTATAGATTCTATGAGTGATATATTTGCTAAAGAAGAGAATAAGCAAGATTTAGAGGAGATAATAAGGAATATGAAGTCTCTGACTGCTAACTTAGATAAGCTAACAATTAATGCTGACGATATGATAGCTAGAGTTAATAAAGGAGAGGGTACTGTCGGTAAACTTCTTTCCGAAGATGTGTTGTATTATGAGATACTCTCTCTTGTAAGAGATGTCAAAAGAAATCCTTGGAAGTTGCTGAGAAAGACAAAGAGTTCTAGTGACGATTCTTTGGATGAAGGTAACCAGGGATATTTACGCTAAAATTATTATTTAATATGAAAAAGAGTACGATATTTGTCTGTCAGAATTGCGGTTATCAGTCTAAGGGTTTCTTGGGACGTTGTCCGGAATGTGAGAGCTGGGATTCTATGATTGAAGAGTTTAGAGAGCAGAGAAGCAAGGTTGTAACTAATACTAAATCAGCACAGGTTTTATCTGAGATTGGATCTGAAGGTCAGAATAGAGTTGCAACAGGCAATAGTGAGTTTGATCTTGTTTTAGGCGGAGGTGTAGTGCCGGGATCCGTTGTACTTTTAGGTGGAAGACCTGGAATAGGTAAGTCTACTATTATGCTGCAGGTAGCTTTCAATATTGCAGAATCTAGGAGAAAAGTATTATATGTTTCAGGAGAAGAGTCTTTAGCCCAGATAAAGGTTAGGGCGGATAGATTAAAAATGGAAGCAGGGACCAACCTTTTTTTATTATCCGAGACAAATCTTGATTCTATTATTGCTCAGATAGATTCTTTAAGCCCAGACTTTGTTATAATAGACTCAGTGCAAGTTGTCTCTGATCCTGATCTATCCTCTTCTGCTGGTACTATAAGTCAGGTTAAGGAGTCTGCTCAAAGATTGACTAGAATTGCAAAAGATAGAGGCATATCCACTTTTCTTATTGGACATGTTACAAAAGAAGGTTCTCTTGCTGGGCCTATGGTTTTAGAGCATATTGTAGATACGGTTCTCTATTTTGAAGGAGAGAGTTTTCTCTCTCACAGGATATTGAGAGCTATCAAAAATCGATTTGGATCTACTAACGAGATAGGTCTATTTGAGATGACTGAAGATGGTTTAAAAGAGGTTAGCAATCCTTCCTCAGTATTTTTATTGGAGGAAGAGAGTCAGACTCCGGGTAGTGTCATTGTCTCTACTCTTGAAGGCACGCGTTCGCTTTTAGTTCAGATTCAAGCTCTCGTTGCTAAATCTTATCAAGGTTTTCCGTTAAGACGTAGCATAGGTTTAGACCACAATAGAATGACTCTACTAACAGCTGTTTTAGAGAGAAGAGCTGGTTTTGGTCTTTACAATCAGGATATCTTCATAAATGTTGTTGGGGGATTGAAGATAGGAGAGCCTGCTGTAGATTTAGGTGTTATATTAGCTCTAGCCTCAGCTTTTAAAAACAAGAGTCTAGATAATGATTTAATTGTATTTGGTGAAGTTGGTTTAGCCGGGGAAATAAGAAAAGTTGGTTTTGCAGAAAAAAGAGTAAAAGAAGCAGTAAAATTGGGTTTTAAGAAATGTCTGATTCCCAAAGGAAACTTATTGGAAGGTGATAAGTTTGATATTGAAGTAGTTGAAGCTACTAATATTAAAGAAGCATTAAGAATTGTGGAGTAAAATATGAAATTAATAAGATTGATTTTCTTTGTTTCGATTGTGGTTTTGAGTTCTATCCTTTTTTATTTTAAGGATGCCAGCTTAAACAGTGTTCCTTTTTTTACCTTTATATCGTTGGGTCTAGTATTTATTTTAATAGAATATTTTAGTTCTAAAGTTAATACTATATATTTAACATCTTT
>CAYRCW010000005.1:14094-20741 GCA_964422895.1 uncultured Planctomycetia bacterium
AAGAAAGCTAAGCGATGATATGGAAATTGCTTTTATTCTTTTAGCAGCTGGGAGCGGAGAGAGACTGGGTTTTGAGATTCCCAAAGCTTTAGTCCGTCTTAATGATACACCTATGTTTATACATTCTTTAATCAAGGCTAAAGAAGCGGGGATATTCAATCGGTTTATACTAGTTGTGCCCCAGGGTTTTGAGGATGATTTTCAAGCTGCTCTGTCTAAATATAGTATTAATATTGATAAGATTATTTTAGGTGGGGCAAAAAGAGTAGATTCTGTATCTAATGCTTTGGATGTTATTGAGGACGTAGATTATGTATTTATACATGACGCAGCACGTCCATTCTTAAGTGTTAAACTTATAGAGTCTCTCTTAGAAGAGACAAAAGAACACCCTGCTGTTATACCTTCATTGGTGATTAACTCAACATTAAAACTATCTAAAGACGGTTTTGTTTTAAAGACATTAACTAGGGATAGTATCTGTACTGCTCAGACGCCACAGGTTTTCGATATAAGATTACTAAAATCAGCATTATCAAAATTTAAAGAGAGCAATATGAGCGGGGAAATATTTGATGATGCTTATTTAGTAGAATTAAGTGGAAATAGAGTGAAGTTAATAGAAGGCGATATCTCTAATTTTAAGATAACAAATTCTCAGGATTTAGAATTTGCAAATAGGATTTTAAAAGAATGCAGATAAAAATTGGATTTGGTTTTGATTCCCATGGTGTTGAAAAAGGTAACAAGATAAAGCTTGGCGGAGTTGAGATAGAATCTGATTATCAGCTTAAAGGATTCTCAGATGCGGATGTTGTAATCCATGCTTTATCTGATGCTATTTTGGGAGCTATAGCTCATAAAGACATAGGAGAGCTTTTTCCTGATACAGATGTATCTAATAGAGGTAGAGATAGTGTTGATTTTTTAAATAAAGCCAAAGAGTTGATGATATTAAAAAGTTATAATATAAGTAATATTGATATTACTATTGTTTTAGAGAAACCCCATCTTAGTCTTTATAAAGATAGCATAAAAGAGAACATAGCTGGAATACTAGATATAGGTTGCGATTCTGTATCTATCAAGGCTAAACATCCAGAGGAAGCTTTCTCAACTAAAGTAGTTGTATGTTTTACAAATGTTCTACTGATAAAAGATTAAATTTTTATATCAAAATTTAATCTTAGCGGAATTAATATAGGTTTTAATTAAGGAGTCTGCTTTGGTCTTAGTGCCGAAAATAATATCTGGCAAGAACAAGGTTTTAATTCGGTATATTTTCTATATTGCACTTATCTTTAGTGCTTGGGTCCTAGGTCTTAAGGGAGGATTGTCCGATACTCAAGCTCTTGCGTTAAGTGTTTTCTTTGCATCTATATCAGGGACAATATTCTTTTGGCAATACCGTTTAAGTTTTGCCTTTTGGGGGTCTTCACTGCTTGTTTTGCTAAAGATAGTTAAGTTAAAAGAGTTTGTTGGTTTTGCTTCGCTTGAGGTAATTCTTTTTTTGATAGGCATGATGATAATTACTGGCAATTTAAAAGAGTTAGGATTTTTTGATTGGGTCTTAAGTAAACTTTTAAAGATAAGAAAGCTTAGCTCCCACAGGTTTTTGATGTTGCTGATATTTTTTTCTGCTATATCAGCTTGTTGTGTTGATGAGGTTTCATCAATAATATTTATGGTCATTTTGGTACTTACTATATCTGATTATTTTGAAGTTAACCCAGTTCCTTTTATAGTAATATCTGTTTTAGCAACTAATGTTGGCTCTGCTGGAACTGTTCTAGGAAATCCAATAGGCATACTTATAGCTTCTAAGGCTGAACTTTCTTTTGAATCTTTTATCAAATATTCTTTTCCTTTGATGTTGGTTCTATTAGTTGTGCTATATGCGGTATGTGTTGTTGTCTTTGCAAAACCACTTAAAGAGCTACGTAAAAAGATAGAGCTGTATGGTCCCAACGAGACACTCTCTTATTTAATAAAAGTTCCAGCGGATAGAGATCTTAGGATAGGTATTGCTATTGCTATTACCACTTTTTTTATAATAGCTTTACATCACAGGTTAGAAGTATTACTGGATTTAGATCCTAATACCGTTCTTTTGATAGCCCCGCTTATATCATCTGGGATACTTATGGCTTGGCGAAAGAAGCAAGCCAGAATATATGTAGAGCAAGGTGTAGAATGGTGGACAATAATATTCTTTCTCTTCCTCTTTGCACAATCTGGCGTCTTAGAGCATACAGGCGTGACAGATGCATTTGCAGCTTGGGTCTCTAACAATATAGTTGGCTCTAGCAATATCTTTATCTCATCCATGCTTATATTCAGCGCTGTAATGTCTAGCATGGTAGACAATGTCATTCTTGTCGCAGCTTTTATACCTGTGTTAAAGAGCCTCTTAACTATGCATCCGGAATATTCTAATATGGCTTGGTGGGTCCTTCTATATGGAGCCTGTATAGGCGGTAATCTTACTTTCATAGGTTCAACAGCTAATATCGTAGCTTTAGGAATGCTTGAGAGAAAGAAGAATATATATATTAGTTTCCTATATTGGCTTGTTCCTGGTGTGGTTTCTACTGTAGTTTTGCTGGTTGTTGTTTTTCTGGTTTTCAGGTTTGTACCTTTGTATCATTAAGATTAAAAGTATTTACTGGGTTTTATCTGTTACAAATAGCTTTATATATTGACATTTTATGAGGTTCAGAGATAATAAATTACAATGTTTCTAATTATTTTAATAGCTTTAGTCATAATAGGGTATATCATCTCCATTCTATTTAAGTTCGAGATAGAAGCAGCTATGGAGCGTGATCCTGCAGCTCGAAGTAAGATAGCTATCATAGTACTGTATCCCGGGATACATGCTTTAATATTTCATAGGCTATCGCATTATCTTTATGGATTAAAAGTGCCTTTTATCCCTAGGTTTATATCTCAATTAGCAAGGCTGTTTACCGGTATTGAGATTCACCCAGGATCCGAGATAGACGACGGTCTATTCATAGACCATGGTATAGGAGTTGTTGTAGGTGAGACTTCTATAATAGGTAAGAATGTTACTATATATCAAGGTGTTACACTAGGTGGAACTGGTAAAGAGAGAGGTAAACGCCATCCTACTATAGGAGATAATGTTGTTATAGGATCTGGAGCCAAAGTGTTGGGTGATATAGTGATAGGAGATAATGTTCAGATAGGTTCTAATGCTGTTGTTATAAAAGATGTTTCTGATAACTCTACAGTTGTTGGGGTTCCTGGAAGAACGGTAAAGCGAGAAGGTGTCAGGATGCCTAAGATCTCTTTAAATCATAGAGATTTGCCCGATCCTCTAGCTCAGTCTCTAGAGCGTATTCAAGGTGAGATAGATGAGATAGAGGGAGTCTTAAAGCAGTGGCGAAAAAAGAAAGAAGAAGAGCTCGATGGTGATTAAAGTCTTAAATTCCCTTAGTAAGAAAAAAGAAGAGTTTAAATCTATAAAAGATAATAAACTCAGTATCTATCTTTGCGGTCCTACTGTTTACGATCAGCCTCACCTGGGGCACTTAAGAAGTGCTTATGATTTTGATGTTATAAGAAGGTATTTTTTGTTTTCAGGTTATGAGGTATTGTTCTTAAGAAATGTTACTGATGTAGATGATAAAATTATAGATAAAGCTAGAAGTTTAGCGGGTAAAGATTTAAAAGATTCAGCTTCCGAGATTGCCCGTAAATATTACGATATCTATGATTTTTGGATGACCAAGTTTGGAATTATGCAGCCTGATTTAGAGCCTTGGGCTACAGACCATATAATTCAAATGCAGGGGATGATCCAGATTCTTATAGATAAGGATTATGCCTATGTTGTGGACGGAGATGTCTATTTTAATATTAAGAATTTTAAAGATTACGGCAAGTTATCCCACCGTTCTGTAGAGGATATGATATCAGGTGTAAGAGTTGAATCTAGTGATAAAAAGAGAGATCCTCTCGATTTTGCTCTCTGGAAGAAGGTTAAAGAGGACGAACCATCTTGGGGTAGCCCTTGGGGAGAAGGGAGGCCTGGCTGGCACATAGAGTGCTCAGCTATGAGCACATGTTATTTAGGGGATACTTTTGATATTCATGCTGGAGGAAGAGATTTAATATTTCCACATCACGAGAATGAGATTGCTCAGGCTGAAGCAGCGACAGGGAAGAAGTTTGCAAATTATTGGTTGCATAATGGTATGCTTACAATTAGCGGGCAGAAGATGGCTAAGTCTCTCGGTAACTTTGTAACAATAGAAGATGTTTTAGATAAGTACCACCCTGATGTTGTTAAAATGTTTTTCTTATCTACCAATTATAATAGTCCTATTGATTTTTCTTGGCAGAGATTAGATGAACTAAAGTCAGTTAAGAGTAGTTTTGATTCTTTCTTTTCGAAGTTAAGAAAAATAAAGAAAATAGAAGATTTAAACATAAGTTTAGAATCTAAAAACGATTCTTTAGTATTCAATAATAATATAGATAGCTTAATTTCTAAATTTAGAGATGCTATGGATGATGATTTTAATACTGCCTTAGCGTTTGGGGTGTTAAACGAACTGTTGAATCTAGGCAATAGGATATATGATGATCAAGAAATAAGAGCGTCTCTTAAAGCGGTCTCTTTAGTTAGAATAAAGAGTATTATTTTAAACTTTTCTAAGATATTTGGTCTTTTTGATAATATTGATTCAGATTTAGGAGATTTTGAGCAGGTAGTTGATCTTTTGATAAAGATTAGAGAGGAATTAAGAGATCAGAAATTATATCAATTAGCAGACAGGGTAAGAGAATCTTTAGAAAGTATAGGTATAGTTTTAGAAGATGGCGCTGCTGGATCTAGTTGGAGAAAGGTTTAAATTTGAAATCTAAGAATAAAGAGTCATTAGCGGCTTTTCTTTTTTTAACTCCCAACATGATTGGTTTTTTAGTCTTCATCTTTCTTCCGGTAGTGTTTTCTCTTATTTTGAGTTTTTTCCAATGGGAGCTTATCGGTAGTGGTGAATCTCTTTTTTCCAATCTTAAGTTTGTTGGTTTTGCCAATTTTATCAAACTCCTAGGGTTTCATCTTAAAGATGGTCATTTAGTCGCCAACGATCCTCATTTTTGGCAGTATCTTTACAATACTATATTTCTGATGCTTGCAATACCAGTGGGAATCTTAGGTTCTTTGATATTGGCTATAGCTGTTAATCAAAGATTGAAAGGTGTAGTGTTATATCGCGTTATATTTTTTCTTCCAGTTATATGTCCTATTGCTGCTATAGCTGTTCTCTGGAAAGTGTTGCTTAATCCTGATTTCGGTCTTATTAATAGCTTGATAGTTAAGTTTTCAACTCTACTAGGATTAGAGCTGGCAGGACCCAATTGGCTCTCAGATGCTAGATGGGCGAAACCAGCTATAATGATTGTTAATCTCTGGATGACAATTGGCGGCTACAATATGATTCTATATCTAGCAGCTTTGCAGGGTATTCCAAAAGACCTTTATGAAGCGGCCAATATAGATGGAGCTAGTTCATGGCACAAATTTCGCTATATTACAGTCCCAATGATATCTCCAACTACTTTTTTTATAACTATAATGAGTATAATTGGAGGGTTACAGGGTTCTTTTGCTATAATATATATATTGACAGGGGGCGGGCCAGCTGGATCTTCAACTACTATAATGTATTATATATTTACCAATCTATACGAGTTTCAAAAGGCTGGTTATGCAGCTGCCGTTGCCTGGGTACTGTTCATATTAATATTTCTTTTCTCTAGAGTATATTGGAAGAAAGGTGGAAGTTTGGTCCACTATTAAAAGTTACAATGGATAAGAATATTAAAAAAAGAAAGATCTCTTCTCAAAAGATAGTTAGGAATATTTTCTGGTATCTTTTTCTCTCTATCGTAGGTATTACTATGATTTTGCCTTTTGCGTGGATGATTTCGACATCACTTAAAGATTCTGTTGAAGTTTATACAGGAGATCCTTTAGATTGGCGAAGCTGGATACCAGATAATTTTATCTGGAAAAATTATATAGATGTTTTTAAGGTTATACCATTCTTAAGATTTTACTTTAACTCTCTTTTTGTTGCATTTTGTGTGACTTTAGGTGTTGTTACAACAAGCTCTCTTGCCGGCTATGCTTTTTCACGTCTTAATTTTGTAGGTAGGGATAAGATATTCTTTGCTTATCTTGCTACTATGATGATTCCGGGTGCCGTTGTTATAATACCAGTGTTTATTTTAATGCGTTATTTTGGTTGGATAGATAGCTACAAAGCTCTTATTATTCCAGCTATGTTCACAGCTTACGGTACTTTTATGCTTAGGCAGTTTTTTATGACGTTACCTAAAGATTTAGAAGATGCTGCTAAGATTGATGGTTGCGGTTATATGGGCATCTTCTTAAGGATTATACTGCCCCTATCAAAACCTGCCTTGGCTACTCTTACGGTGTTTACTTTTATAGGTAATTGGCAGAGCCTACTATGGCCATTATTGGTCACAAATTCTATTGAGATGTTCACTGTTCCTATCGGATTATCTTATTTTGAATCCCAATACTATCTTGTAAATTGGACTCTTCTTATGGCAGCTTCTACTATGGCTATTATCCCTATAGTTGC
>CAYRCW010000006.1:0-3669 GCA_964422895.1 uncultured Planctomycetia bacterium
AAAACTTATTTAATAATTTGACAAAGTAATTATTATGTGGTTTATTTATTAGGGGATAGGGCTTAATATGAAAAGAGAGAAAAATATAAAAGGTAGGATTGTTCTCAATCTAAAAGACGTCAAAAAGAGAGAGATAAAGCTTTTAACTTCAAGTATCAGGGTTGTGGTTGAAAAAAACAAAGAGTATGCGGCCTGTCCTAATTGCGGGGTTCTCTCAAATAAAGTCTATGAATATAGAAAGCAACTTATACTTGATAGACCCAATAAAAATAAGAAGGTTGAGATTGAATTGAACAAACGCAGGTTTACCTGCTCTAATAAAGAGTGCTCGCTTCAGACATTTACTGAGAATATAGATGGACTTAGTTCTACAGGGAGATATACCAAGGCTTTTGAGAGTTTTTTAAAAAAAATTGTAGTTAGAGAAGGATATTTAAAAGCACAGAAGGTTTTACAGGACAAGTATTCGCTTAACCTGAGTTTAACTACTCTATTCTATCTAGATTGCTCTGACAGCAAGAAAGATTAAAAGTTGTTCGACTAGTATCTAGATATCTTTTTGTATAATTAATATAGTCAATATAGTTTGCTCTTGACTATTAAGTTAATATAAAGTATATATCTTGAATATGCCACAGGTTAGTTTAAGTAAAGTTAGTAAGGTTTATTTAGGAGATATCGAAGCTGTAAATGATTTCTCTCTTAACATAGAGAATGGAGAGTTTACGGTTCTTCTTGGTCCTTCCGGTTGCGGTAAATCTACCACTCTTAGAATGATTGCGGGTTTAGAAGAGATAACAGAGGGCGAAATTTCTATAGGCGATAAGGTTGTCAATGATGTTCCGGCTAAAGATAGAGACATAGCAATGGTATTTCAGAATTATGCGCTCTATCCTCATATGACAGTATCTGAAAATATGTCTTTTGGTCTAAGGCTGAGAAATTATCCCAAAGTTGAGGTAGATAAAAGGGTTAATGAAGCAGCTGATATTTTAAGCATAAGACATCTTCTTAAGAGAAAGCCTAAAGAGCTCTCTGGCGGAGAGAAGCAGAGAGTAGCAGTAGGAAGAGCTATTGTTAGAAAACCACTTGTCTTTCTATTTGATGAGCCTTTGAGTAATCTCGATGCTAAGCTGCGCGGCCAGATGAGAACAGAGTTAAATAAGCTTCACAAGAAGCTGCAATCTACAATGATATATGTTACTCATGATCAGATAGAAGCTATGACATTAGGAGAGAAGATTGTTGTTATGAAAGACGGTCATATTCAACAGATTGCAGATCCCCATACACTATACAATAAACCTGACAATAAGTTTGTTGCCGGTTTTATAGGTACCCCTCCAATGAACTTTATCAATGGCAAGATAGTTAAGTCTGATAATCATCTCTATTTCGATTCTGGTAGTTTCCAGGTAAGGATAGTAGACGATATGGTGTCTTGTATTAGAGATTATCTTAATAAAGAGATAATATTCGGTATCCGTCCAGAAGATATATACGATAAGCTTTTTGTGTCTGAAGCTCCTCCTGAAAATGTAGTACGAGTCAATGTGGATGTTGTTGAGCCTATGGGTTCAGAAGTATATCTCTATCTTAGTTCAGGAGATGCTTATTTCATTGCTAAGGTTGGAGGCCAAGAGCAGGCTCAGACTGGTCAAGATCTTGAAGTAGTCTTCGATACTGGTAAGGTACATTTTTTTGACAAAGATACCGAGAAAGCGATCATTTAATTTTTTAATGAATAACGGTATCAGAATAAAAAAGAATCTACTTCTTCTATCTATTTTTTTATCTCAGGTAGTCGGGTTTTTTCTTGTCTTTATATTCTTTCAGAATATAGAATTTCATTTTCCTCTTCTTATCCTTATTGTTTTTTCAGCTGCGTTCTTTATATTTTTTAAATTAGAGCTAGGACTTATCATATATCTTTTGGAGATGTTTTTTATCTCTATACTCTTATTTGTGGCTAAGTACCCTTCTCCTTACCTACAGTATTTTTTGTTTTTCTTTTTTATTCTTGCTTTAAGATTTAGTTTTTTAAAGATAAAATCTCAGAAAAAGATAAATTCAATGAACCTGAGTTTAGAGGGTGTTGAAGAGCGATTAAATGTAAATAATTCCCAATATTTAGAACTTGTAAAAATAAACGAAGCATTAGAAAAAAAGATATTTAGATTCACCCATCTAAGGACATTCTCTGAAGATATAATCGCTAATCTAGATCTTAAAGAATTATTAAATGTTATATCTACTAAAGTTTTAGAGATAATATCAAAAGGGGATGCTTCTATGATATATCTCTTTGACAGCAAGAAAGACGTTTTCAATCTTGCAAGCTCGTGTATTCTATCTCCAAAAATTAAGATAAAAGCAAAAACTGGAGATCCTTGTGAATACTGGGTTTTTAGACAGCGTACGCCGTTACTTATAAATGATATTTTAAGAGATTTTAGATTTGATTCTGAAGAGGTCTTCTCTTATGGAAGAGAGTTTAGGTCTCTTCTAGCTGCTCCTATTATATCAAGAGATAAGCTCTTGGGTATATTAAGGATAGACTCTAATCTTCCCGATGAGTTTACAGTAGACGATCTGCGTCTTTTAGATATTGTATCTGCGTTATCGGCTATAGCAATAGATAATGCATATCTCTTCCAGAGAATGGAAGAGTTGGCTATTCAAGATGGGCTTACAAAGTTTTATTTACGAAGAGAGTTTTTAAGGTTGCTTGATGAGAGATTGAGAAGGGGAACGCCTAAATACTTTGCCTTACTTATGATAGATATAGATGATTTTAAAAATTGTAATGATAGTTATGGTCATATAGCAGGAGACCTTATTCTTAAGAATATATCTTGGATTATTAAATCGGGATTAAAGAAAAATGATCTTGCTTGCCGCTATGGAGGTGAAGAGTTTCTGGTATTATTAAACTCTGACGATAGAGATAAACTGATAGAAAAAGCTGAGAATATAAGAAGTAGCATAGAAAAGAGCGAGATAAAAGTAAGACGGCAGACTGTTAATATAACAGTAACAATAGGGATGGCTATATACCCTGAAGAAGAGAGAGAGGCTGGTCCTTTAATAGAGTTATCCGATGCCAGATTATATAAAGGAAAACGGAGCGGTAAGAATAGAGTAATCTATGAATGAGTCTATATTTGTATTAGTATTGGTTGTTATATTTTTAATTAAAAAAAGTTTTAGATTTAAGATTGTCTTTGCAGCTGCAGCCTTTTTCCTAACGGTGGCTATTAGAGGTTTAGCAATCAGTACTTATCTGCCTTGGTTAATCCTATATGTCGGAGTCTCTTTTATGGATTTTATTAATAGGGCTATAGTCAGAGATTATTTTCAAGATTTGATTTTTAAACATGAAAAGGTAGAGCGACAGTTTACTAAGAGCGATGATAAATTGTCAGAGATGGATGGAGTGAATAAACAGCTTCAATCAGATGTTACAAAGATAACAGGATTTTTTGAAATAAGCAAAGAGCTTACAAAGGTTATGTATCTTCAGCAGTTACCGCCTGTTATCACTAGTATTGTGAAAGGTAGTTTTGATCTTAATTTTCTTGCTATATTAATATTCGAAGAAGATAAGAGTTACGGTATTTTTATACATCCTAAGCGTAATAGTTATGAGTTAAAAGAGAATATAAATTA
>CAYRCW010000006.1:3769-7305 GCA_964422895.1 uncultured Planctomycetia bacterium
AAGCTCTATAGTAAAGTTCAGGAGCTTGCCGTTACAGATGAGCTAACTCAGGTCTTTGTCAGGAGACATTTCCAGGATGTATCTAAAGAAGAGCTGGATAGAATAAAAGAGAAGGAAGGAGATGCCTGTTTCTTGATGCTTGATTTAGATAAGTTTAAAGATTGTAATGATACTTTTGGCCATCTTGTTGGAGATGTAGTCTTAAGAGAGACTGCTAAGATAATTCAGGATAATGTACGAGAGCTAGATATTGTAGGCAGGTATGGAGGTGAAGAATTTTGCATCTTCTTACCCGATACAAGCTTGGATAATGGTATGGAGATCTCAGAGCGTATAAGAAAAGCAGTTGAAAGATATGTCTTTAATGCTTATGATGAGGTTCTTAATATTACAGTATCAATCGGCCTAGCTTCTTTAGCTCAAGATGCTAGTAATTATATGGAACTTGTAGAGAAATCTGATATGGCGCTCTATTATGCTAAGAGAAAAGGAAGGAATAAGGCGGTAGCTTATAGTTCAATCAAATAAGTAAGACCACTCGAAAGATAATGAAAGATAGCTATATGGGAGTAGATATTGGCGGTACCAATTTAAAGATAGCACTCTTTGATTATGATTTTAGATATGTTGATTTTAAAACGTACCCTTCGAACAATAAGGTGAACCCTGAAGATGTAGTTTTATTGATAAAGGAGCGGGTTAAATCTTTATCGGAGAATTATAATATTAGATCTTTAGTGTGTGGACTGCCTGGGCTGATAGATTACAAGAGGGGCTATATTCATTCTCTTACAAATATAAACGGTTGGGATAGTCTCTATTTTAAAAAGATGCTTAGAAGTTCGATTAAGGTGCCAGTTTTTATCGATAATGATGTTAATCTTGCTGCCTTTGCTGAGCATCAACTTGGCAGCGGTAAAGGTTCTAATAATATGCTGATGATCTCTTTAGGTACAGGTGTAGGTGGAGGATTGATATTAAATGGAGAGATTTATAGAGGGCGTAATAATGCTGTCTCTGAAGTTGGACACATACAGTTAAATCCCAGAGGACCAAAATGTAGCTGTGGTAATAGAGGTTGCTTAGAGAGCTATGTTGGAAACAGAAGATTGTTGACTCATCTTAAAAGAGGTCTTAAAAATAGTAAGAGTATTTTAAAGAAGATAGCTATTTCTGACTTGAAATTAGAGGATGTTGCTAAGGCTGCAGCCTTAGGTGATAAGTTTTCCGTAGATTTCTGGGATTATGTGGCTTCTAAGTTAACTCAGGCTTTAACCGGAGTTATAAATATTTTAAATTTAGAGAAGATAATAGTTGGAGGTGGAGTATCTAATGCAGGAGAGAGCTTGTTAAGCCCTTTAAAATATCATATAAAAGAGCAAGCTATGGACATTCAGGGAAAGAGTGTTAAAATAGTTAGAGCCCGTTTTAAAGATAGATCTGGAGTTGTAGGAGCAGGACTACTAGGAAAATATAATCTAAAGAGAAGGAGAACTAGGTGAAGTTTTTTTTAGATACTGCAAATATAGATGAGATAAGAGAGGCTAATAGTTGGGGAGTATTGGACGGAGTTACTACTAATCCAACTCTTGTTTCGAAAGAGGATAGCTCTTTTGAAGAGATTGCAAAAGATATAGTAAGCATAGTATCTGGGCCTGTATCACTTGAGGTTATATCTGAAGATTCTCAAGGCATGATCAAAGAAGCTAGAGAGCTTGATAGCTATGGCGATAATGTTGTCGTCAAAGTTCCTTTTACAAAAGAGGGATTAAGGACAGTTAAGATATTAAGTTCTGAGGATATAAAGACCAATGTTACTCTATGCTTCTCTCCAGTCCAGGCTCTGCTTGCTGCTAAAGCAGGGGCTAACTATATTAGTCCTTTCATAGGCAGACTTGATGATATAGGCTCTCGTGGCATGCAATTAGTTGAAGCGATAAAAGATATATATGATAATTACAGTTTTAATACTGAGATAATTGTAGCAAGCGTTAGGCATCCCATGCACGTTTTAGACGCTGCTTTAATAGGTGCTGATATTGTAACTCTGCCTTTTGGTGTTTTAGATAAGCTTTTCAACCATCCTCTTACTGATATTGGAATAGAAAGGTTTTTGAAAGACTGGGAGAAAGTTAAGAAGGTTAAAAGTTAATATAGTTATGTTTTTAAAATCAGAGAAAACAATCTTTAAAAGTGCAAGTTTCTTAATTGTCTTTTTTTTATTTCTACTATTTTTAGCGGGAGTTAGCTTGGCTGAGGAACTAAATCTTAAAAGTCCGGTTACAGTCAATGGCGATAAAGTTGAGTATGACCCTGAGCGGGAGGTTATGGTTGGAGAGGGCAATGTAGAGGTAATCTCAAAAGATATGAAGCTTTATGCAGATAAGATAATTGTATGGCTTGATGAAGAGAGAGCGTTAGCTCAAGGGAATGTGAAATTTGTAAAAAATAATGCAACTTTTTATGCTGAAGAAGTCAGTTATTCTTTTAAAAATAATGAGGGCAAGATTATAGAACCGACCTTTAAAGATTATGGACCTTGGTATGGCAAGGGCCTGGAGATTGAAGAATATGAAGAGTCTAAGTACTTAGTTAAAGAAGCCTATATGACAACTTGCGACTTAGAAGAACCTCATTATAGATTAGAAGCAAAGACTATCAAGATATTTCCTGAAGATAAGATCGTAGCTAAACATGTTCTATTCTATCTGCATAATACCCCAATTTTTTATCTGCCTTACTTCAAGCAGTCTTTAAAAGATAGAAAGGCTCCTTTTATGATTATCCCTGGTAATAGTAGTGATTGGGGCTGGTATGTTTTAAGTTATTATAATTATTCTTTGGATCAGAATAATGAAGGCCGTATAAGATTAGATTATAGAGAGAAGAAAGGTCTTGCTCATGGTCTAGAACATCAATATAAGAGTCCTATCGGAGATGGTGTTGTCAAATATTACTATATGAATGAGAAAGAATCTGTGTATCAAGATAATGATAGATTTAGAGTGAGTCTTAGGCATAGCTGGAATCCCGATGATAGAACCTCGATATATGCAGAGTACAATAAGATGAGTGATATAGATTTTCTAAAAGACTATTTTGAAAGAGAATATGATGAGGATCCAGACCCAGAGACATATCTCTACATGATAAGAAGATATGATAATGCAAGTCTAAGTCTTAATGTAAAAAAACGTGCAAACCATTTTTTTACGGAAGTGGAAAAACTTCCTGAATTAGGTTTTGATCTTAACGACCTTAAAATAAAAGATACTAATTTTTATTATAGTTCAAATACTTATTTTGCTAATCTGACAAAGAAATATGCTAATTCTGATAATGATTATGATGTTTGGAGATTTGATGCATATAATGAGCTTAGCCATGTTAAGAAGTATTTAGGTTTTCTTAATTTTAGTCCCTACTTAGGTTTAAGGGAGACATTCTATTCTAAGAAGATCAGCGGTAGAGAGCATATCTTAAGAGGTAATCTCTATGCTGGTTTTGATAGTTCAACGAGATTTTATAAAGTATTC
>CAYRCW010000006.1:7405-20272 GCA_964422895.1 uncultured Planctomycetia bacterium
AAGAGGTAATCTCTATGCTGGTTTTGATAGTTCAACGAGATTTTATAAAGTATTCAAACCTAAGTCCGGCAGATTCCTCTTTACTGAAGCTGATGCTGCAAGGCATGTCATTACTCCGATAATAAATTACGAATATATAGCTGAACCTACGATATCTAAGATAGACCTTATGCAGTTCGATGAAGTAGATGCGATAGAGAGGAAGAGCAGGATAACACTTACTTTAGAGAATCTTTGGCAGATAAAGTCAGGAATTGAAGGAGAGTCCAAGAAGAGAGATCTATTCCAAGCTGATATTTCAACCTATTACGATTGTTCTATTGATGGCGGTAGCAGATGGGGAGAAGCTGAATTAGAGTTAGACTATAGACCTAGAGATTGGTTGCGTTTTGAGAATGATTATAATTACGACATAAGACCTGGAATGCTGAATACTGTTAGTTTCGATATGGTTATAGATAAGGATAGATGGCAACTATCTCTAGGAGAGAGATATGAGCGAGATACATCAGCTCAATTTACAACTAACTTTAATTATAGAATAAATGAGAAGTGGAAGTTTAGAGTTTACCAAAGATATGAATTCCAGAATTCCTCTTTTGAGCGTCAGGAATTTACTATATACAGGGATCTTCATTGTTGGGATGGAAAGTTATCTTTTATAAATAATAGACTCGATAATGATAAGGCTATATTTGTGGTTTTCACCTGCAAAGCTTTCCCTGAGCATCCTTTTAGTTTTTCGCAATCTTATAATGCCCAGGACTAATTCAGTCCTCGCTTGACACATATTTTTATAGAGGTTAAAATTCATAAAATCAGGTGTTACTATGGAATGCAAAAAAGATGAAAATATGAGATTCTGCAATTGTAGTTATACTAACTGTGATAAGAAAGGTATCTGTTGTGAATGCATAAAATATCATAGAGATATGGGGGAGCTCCCAGCTTGCTATTTTAGCAACAAAGAGGAAAAGACATATGACAGGTCTATTGAAAATTTTATACGTAACTACAGGTCTTAAAAATACTAAAGGATTTAGATATGGGAAAATTAATAGAAGTAGATTTAGTTAGAATTAGGATAGACGAGCGTCGTGGAGAGCAAGTTATAGTATTAAAAGAGGTTGATGGTGAACGGCTTCTTCCGATTGTAATAGGCATAATAGAAGCAAGTGCCATAAAGATGAAGGTCAATGGATTTAATTCACCTCGCCCTCTTACCCATGATCTTTTGAATACAATAATAAAAAGACTTAAAGGTAAGATTGACAAGGTTATAGTAGAGAGAATGGATAATAATATATTTTATGCTAAAGTTGTAGTGGCGCGTGAAGATGGCGAACTAATAGAGGTAGATGCTAGACCCTCGGATTCAATAGCTCTAGCCCTTCGGGCAGAGGTTCCAATATTTGTTGAAGAGGTTTTATTAAGACAGGTAGAGACTAATTAGTATGGCGGAAGCTAAGTTAAAAGTTAAATTATTAGCTCAGACTCCAGAAGCTCTTAAAGTTATCTATTCGGCTGCTCGTCAATGCTATAGCAGTTATGCTGCGGGAGATATATTTGATGAGGCTAATGAAGATGATAAGATTCAGAGTTTCATCGAGAAGATATTAGCTTCGGGTCACGAGAGTCCTTTGGAACATGTAAGTTTTACTTTTGCAATAGAGGGGATCTCTCGAGTGTGTTCTCATCAGCTTGTAAGACATAGAGTAGCTTCTTTTTCTCAGCAGAGCCAGAGGTATGTTAGAGAGCTAGATTTTGATTATATAGTCCCTGAGTCTATAAAGATAGATGCTGAAATTAAAAATATATTTGAAGATCTATTGTCTGATATTCAGAAATCCTATAATAAGATCTTAGAACTTTTAAAGAATAGAGGAATTTCAGGAGAGAGAGCTAACCAGGATGTTAGATTTATTTTGCCAGGGGCTTGTGAGACTAAAATAGTTATGACGATGAACTTAAGAGAGTTAATTCATTTCTTTAATCTTAGGCTATGTACCCGAGCTCAATGGGAGATCAGGGCTCTTGCTCAGGAGATGCTTAAGATATGCAAGGATTGTTTTCCTGATCTATTTAAGAGAGTCGATGCTAAATGTGTCTCACTAGGGTATTGCCCTGAAGATGAGAAGCTCTCTTGCGGTCGTTATAAAACAAAGAAGAGTCTCTTGGAGACTATTAATCAAGGCGGTGTAGAATTATGAAAGCTTTAGTACTCTATTATTCTAAGACAGGAAACACAGAAAAGATGGCTAAAATAATTAAAGAAGAACTAGCTAAGAGCGTAGATTGTGATATAAAGACAGCTCTAGAGATTGAGATAGATGAGCTTTTAAACTATGACGCGATTATAGTAGGGTCTCCAACCTATTACGGCTCTATGGCAGCAGAGGTGAAGAGAGTCTTTGATCAGAGTGTAAAGCTTCACGGAAAGCTTGATGGCAAGCTAGGGGCTGCATTCTCTTCGGCTGCAAATATAGCAGGAGGGAATGAGACTACAGTTTTAGATATTATTAATGCAATGCTTGTTCACGGTATGATAATCCAGGGTGATCCCAAAGGCGACCATTATGGTGTAGTTAGCATAGGTGCTCCAGATAAGGGAGTAGAGAATAACTGCATAAAGTTTGCCAATAGAATAGCGCGGTTAATGGCCAGAGTGAGTTGATAGAGGATAATAGATGAAAGAGAAAATAATTATAACCGGTGGTTGCGGTTTTATCGGTAGCGGTATATTGTGGGCTTTAAATAGGGATGGCTTAGATAATATTATTGTAGTAGATGAACTGGGTAGCAGTGATAGAGAGAAGAATATAGCAAACTTAAAATTTGATGAGCTAATAGATAAGGACGATTTTATCTCTAAGGTATTAGATAATAGTCTTAGTTCTTTAAATATTAATACAATATTTCATCTTGGAGCTTGCAGCTCTACAACAGAGAGAGATTTAAGCTATCTCATTGAGAATAATTATAACTATAGCAGGCATATAGCCAGGTTCTCTCTTAAGAACAATATAAGACTTATCTATGCATCATCTGCGGCTACCTACGGTGATGGTTTCTTAGGTTTTGACGATAAAGATAATATAGGTGCTCTATCTAAGCTCAAACCTTTAAACTACTATGGTTACTCTAAGCAGTGGTTTGATATTTGGGCAAGGCATAGCGGAGCATTAGATAAAATAGTTGGGCTTAAATATTTTAATGTCTATGGTCCCAATGAGTATCATAAAGGTGATATGAGGAGCTTTATTTTAAAAGCTTACCAACAGATAAGAGATAAAGGAGAGGTCAGCCTCTTTAAATCCTATAAAGAAGGGGTATCTGATGGTGAGCAGATGAGAGACTTTGTCTATCTTAAGGATGCAGTTAAGATGAGCTTGTTCTTCTTTAAAAATAGAGACTTAGGTGGTATTTACAATATCGGTACAGGAGAGGCTCATTCTTTCAATCAGCTTGTTAAAGCTGTGTTCAAGGCTTTAGAATTAAAATCCAATATAAAGTATATAGAGATGCCTCAGGATATCAGAGACCAGTATCAGTATTTTACCCAAGCCGACATCTCAAAGATAAGAAGAGTCGGCTATGATAGCGATTCTTATGATTTTGATTTAGCCGTAGCAGATTATGTTAATAGCTATCTAAAATTAAATTCCTACCTTAGCAGTTAACCTCTAGTATTTAATTTTTTTTCTTGACAAAGCTATTAGACTGTATCAAAATATATCAAGTAGTATTAAAGTATACTAAGTAGGGATATATGGTTATAAACGGAGATAAAAAATTCTATTCAATACGAGAGGTTGCTGATTATCTTGGCATATCTAAGCAGACACTTCTTAGATACGAGAAAAATGGATGTTTTCCTAGAGCTAGACGTAATCCGATAAATAAATGGAGAGAGTATAATTGGGTAGATATTCAGAAGCTAAAAAAGATTTTAGGCCGATGATAAAAAATATTTTTTTTGTTTTAATATCCTTATTGTTATTGTATTCTTTTAAAGAGACTTGTGCTGAAGAAAAAGAACCAAGATTAAGAAATCCTTTTTTAACACCTGAAGAAGAGATGAAAGTACTTGGGATAAAACCTACGCAAGAGAAAGGTCGAACAATTATTCCTTTAGAAAAATTAAATCTTTCTGGGATTATGTATGGGAAGAGAAAGATTGTCATAATAAACTCTGAATTTTACAGTGAAGGAGATTTAGTAGGCAATTTTACTGTCAAGGAGATTAAACCTTTAAGTGTGATATTAAATACAGAGAGGCGTGAATACGAGCTTAAGCTTAAGCATGTTCTAGCTACAAAAGAGAAGCCTAAAGATGGTTCAAGAGAAGGAGAAGCTACTGAGAGAGAAGATGAAATTAGCAGGGAAGAGTGGTCAGATGATATAATCGAAAAACTACTTGGAGCTACAGAATGATAAAAAAAATAACTTATATTCTAGCATCATTACTATTAATAGTGCCATTGACTGTCTTAAGTGCTCAGACAGCTCTTGACTTAATGGGCGATAATAGCGTATCTGATAAGCTAACAAAAAATATAAAGATTGAGAAAAAAGCTGACAATTTATACAATATTGAATTCAGAAATGCTGATATTAAAGATATTATAAGGTATTTTGCTCATGAGTATGGGCTCAATATTATAGCTGATAAAGATGTTGAAGGGACTGTTACTGCAAGCCTTGGTAATATATCGATAAGAGAAGCCTTGGGTCAGATTCTTGATTCTCAGAATTATGTTATGACTGAGATAGATAATGTTATACGTGTTAAAGCAAAATATTCGCTTATTACAACTTTTAAGATTCATAATGTTTCAGCTAATGATATTTCAGAGAATGCGACATCTCTTCTTGGGTCTGGAGGTAAGATAGTGGTCGATGAGGCAACTAATTCAATTATGATAACTGACAGTGTTGACAATTTGAATATGATTGAGAGCTTCATTAAGAACGTCGATGTTAAAGGAAGACAAGTTTTAATAGAGGCAAAGTTTGTTGAAACCAGTTTAGATACTTCAAAGAGTCTTGGCATAGAGTGGGGCACAACTGTGACTGTTAGTGGTGCAAAACGACCACATACGTTTCCTTTTAATGTCGTAGATCCTAATTTTGCTCTTGGTAACGAAGATTCTCAAGCTGCTGCCGGGGTGGCTGATAAGACAAATTTAGCTGGTTTCCCTGCAGCTGATGATGACAAATATACATTTGGGACTCTTGATTTTAGCCAATTTAAAGCTGTTCTAAAAGCGTTGCTTACTGACGATGACACCAGGGTTATATCTAATCCTCAGGTTGCAACATTAAATAACAAGCTTGCCACAGTGGGTGTTACAACAGAGTATCCTCTTCCTACTTACGAGGTTAATGATGATACTGGAGATTTGACTGTATCAGGTTATGAGTATAAAGAGATTGGTATTACACTTAATGTTACTCCTTTTATTGCAAGCGATGATTATATAACAATGACGATAGAACCAACGGTAGGTACTGTAGGAGAGACTGTCAGTGTTTCAGACACTGGATTTGAGTTACCTATCATAAGCTCTAAAACAGCGACTACAAAGGTCACAATCAAAGATGGTGAGACTATAGTAATAGGTGGTCTTATAAGTACTGAAAAGACAAAATCTACAACTAAAGTTCCATTGCTTGGTAGCATACCTATTTTAGGAAAGCTATTTTCTTACGAAGGTACAAGTGAATCTAGTTCAGAGCTTCTTATATTTGTTACTCCTCATATCCTTAATCTTGAAGGAGAAGAAGAGCTTAAAAAGGAAAAGATAGAGGAGCTATATAGCGATATAGACAGTCTAATGTTTGATGAGGATCACGAAGCTATTGTTTTAAAAGCAAACGAAATTTTAGAATTAAATGAAAAAGAAGAGAGGGCGAAAGATTTAAAGATTAAAGCTGAAGAGAAGATCGAGCAGAAAAGAATAGAGGAAGAAGAGATAGTTAAAGAGAGAGAATCATTTTTGAAATCGCTTTGGGAGGAAGCAAATAGTCTCTATAAGGAAGGAGAATATCAGCAGGCAAAAGATAGGTATGCTCGCATATTAATAGAGAATCCTGACGATGAGATGGCAGTTAAAATGCTTAGTAGTTCTCATAATAAGATAGAGGCTGTTAAGAAAGATAATTTATATTTACTTATTAAAAAAGGTAAATCTTATTATAGGAAGAATGAGTTAGACAAAGCTCTAGACTCTTTTAAGGAAGCTTTGGCTGTTGATCCTACAGATATAGCTGTTTCAAGTTATATAGCCGATATTGAGTCAAAATTAATCCAAGAAGAGTTAAGTAAGACTGAGAAATCGCTTGGAAAATTAGAACAAGAGAGGAAGGTGAAAGTTCTTTGGGCAGAGGCAAACAGGTATTATGCAGCCAGAGATTACGAGAGAGCTCGTAATATCTATACTCAGATACTTGCGCTACAGCCTGACGATAAATCTGCTATGGATATACTCAGGAGATCAGAGGAAAAGATAGAACAGCAATTGAATGAGAAGGTAGCTACACTACTTCTTAGGGCTGAAAAGTCTTTTAGAAAAAAAGAATATCCTCAGGCTTTGGAGAGCTACTATGGTGTTCTCCGATTAGATCCTGACAATAGGGATGCAGAGTTTAGCATTACTGAATTGAATAAATATCTTCGAAATGGGGAAGAAGAGAAACAGATTGCTTTGGATTTTAATAGGGCTTTAAAGCTATATCAGGATGCTAATTATAACGAAGCAAAGGTTGTCTTAGATAAAATACTTAGTAAGAAATCTGACAATGAAGAAGCTTCTAAGTATAGAAGATTGTGTATCCAGAAGATAAGTAAGGGTAGGAATGTAGCTGGATTATGGGAAGAGGCAAATAAGTATTATGCAGCCAGAGATTACGAGAGAGCCCTTGATACATATACTCAGATACTTGCGCTGCAGCCTGACAATAAATCTGCCATGGATATGCTTGATAGGTGTGAAAACAAGCTGAAGAATAAAAAAGACGAAATGCTTAGCTCTCTTCTTGGTAAGGCTAGAAAAGCTTTAAGGAGGAAGGATTATACCGGAGCTTTGAATTACTTTGAAAAGGTGTTTGAAGTTGATCCTGGCAATAGAGAGGCGGACAATAAGATAGTTGAAATTCAGAACTTGATAGAGCAGAAAGCTCTCAAAGAGAGCTTAAATAAAGCCTTACTGAGTGCTAAAAATTTATATAAGCAAGGTAGTTTCAAAGAGGCTAAAATCATGTTGGATGAGATTGTAAAGAAAAGCCCCGAGAATAACGAGGCTTTAGAATATCTTGAGCTTTGCTCTTTTAAAATAGCCAAAGAGGAAAAAGTAGCTTTATTATGGCGAGAGGCTGATAGCATCTTCTCTAAAGCTGATTATGATTTGGCGCGTCAAAAATATGCTCAAATTCTCTCTGCATATCCAGGCGAGAAGTTGGCTTTGGTTAAAATAAACGGATGTGAAGATAAGCTCAAAGAAGAACAAGAACGGAAGATAGCTGCCTTGCTTATTTCAGGCAGAAGTGAGTATAAAAGAAAAGAGCATTTAAAAGCTTTGGAGTATTTCGAAAAAGCTCTGAAGTTGGCACCTACTAATCAGGGTATAGTAACCGAGATAATGAGAGTAGAAGATGCGCTTAAAGCTCAAGCTCAGGCTCAAGCTCAGGCTCAAGCTCAGGCTCAAGCTCACGCTAGGATTCAAGTCCAAGAAGAAAAATTAGATTTAGTTAGCTTAAAATATGAGATTGCTGAAAGCGATAAAGTTGATAAACTCTGGGGTGAGGCTAATAGCCTCTATGCTAAAAAAGAATATTCAGATGCATTGGAGAAGTATACTACTATTATAACTATTGAGCCTGAAAATAAATCTGCTCTTGAGATGTTGAATAGATGTGAAGATAAGATTGAGATTGAGAAGAATAGGGAGATCTCATCTTTTTTAGTTAAAGGTGAAAAGGCAAGGAGGGGCGGAGACTATAATAAGGCTCTAGAGTATTTTGAACGAGTTTTAAGTTTAGATCCTGCCAACAGAGAGGCTGACAGTAAAATTTCAGAGATAATTTTACAAAAAGATGTTAAGGGCAAGGTTAAGGAAGTTAAGAAGGAAAGCCTTGAATTATCAGAAATCAAAAACAAGGAAGACGAGTTAAAAATATTATGGGAAGAAGCAAATATATGTTATAGTCAGAAAGATTTTAAATCTGCCTGGAATAAATATGCCGACATTCTCTCTATTGATCCAAAAGATAAAGTTGCCAATAATATGCTTAATAGGTGCGAAGACAGGCTTTATGAGACAAAAGTAAAGAAAGTTTCTTCACTTCTTTTAACTGCCTCAAAAGAGTACCGTAGTAATAATTATGATAGAGCTCTTAAGTATTATCAAGATGTTCTTAGAATAGATTCCGACAATGAGGAAGCAAGAAAGAGCATAGAGGATATTTATAAAAGCATAAAATTCCAAGAAAATACAAAGCAGCTCAAAGATGATTTAGCTAAAGTAAAAGTGCTTTACGATAAGGGAAGATTTAAAGAGGCGAGCATTATATTAGATGAATTATTGAAGTTAGATCCTAAAAATAAAGAGGTTGGCAAGTATATGGCTTTAACAACTGAGGCTATAGGTCATCAGCAAGATTTAAAAAAACTATGGGGAGAGGCTAATAGTCTTTATGCTGACAAAGAATATGAGTTGGCTTGGAGAAAATATGATAATATTCTCGTGTTAGATCCTAGTGATGATGTTGCTCGTCAGATGATTAAAAAATGTCAGAATAAGATTAAACAGTACGATACAATGGAGATTGCGGCTTTACTTGTTGCAGGAGAGAAGTTTTTAGCTAAACGTGAAAATGAGAAGGCATTAGATTGTTTTATGAATGTTTTAGAGCTTGATCCCTCGAACAGAGAAGCTAAGAGTAATATCTCTAAGATAAAAGAGATGCTTAAATCTCAGGATAAAGCTCAGCTTAAGAGCAATGAGAAAGAGGGTGTAGAGTTGCTATATGCCAGTGGAGTAAAGAGCTACAATAAGGCTGATTACGATAAGGCTATAGATTTCTTTGAGAAAGCTTTGATGACAGACCCGACTCATGAGAATGCATATAGATATTTAGAAGTGGCTCATAAGAGAAAGGCTGCTTTTGAGCGTGAAGTTAAATTAAATGTAGAACCAGAGAAGAATGAAGTTATTGTTCTTAAAGAGGATAGCCTTAAAGATGACGTTACTAAAGAGAAGAGCTTTACAAAGAAAGAGATAAAAGATTTATATAGAGATGCGGTTAAGTTGTATAAAGATAAAAATTATGAAGAAGCTTTGGATAAATTCAGTTTTTTATTTAGTTTAGATTCTAAGTATAAAAAAGCGTCAGAGAAAAAGATAGAAGAATGTTTAAATAAGATAAAAGAACCGCTTTCTCAAAATAAAGTTGAAGAGAAGTATCAATTAGCTATGGATTACTTTAAAAAAGATCTCTACAAGAAGAGTATCTCGCTATTTTTAGAGGTATTAGATTTAAAACCTGGATATAAGAGTGCTAAAAAGTTTCTTGGTGTATCTAGAGATAGACTTAAAATGATGGAGTCACTTGGTGATTTTGAGCAGGCTAGTATTAATAATTAATGAATTTTAAAGAGAATAAAATACGTATAGTTTTAAACAAGTCTTTTAAGGACGATCCTATTATTATTATTCGTGGTAGCGTTATAGATGAAGACGAGAAAGGTATTTTAGTGACAGGAAGAATATTTATGAAGATAGCAGAAGAAGGAAGAATGTTAGAGAAACCCATAGATGATGAGACAAAATTATTATTTGTTCCTTTTAATAGTATGAGATTTTCTGAATTTATTGTAGCTGATTCTAAATATGCAACTATTCATAAAAATGTTTTAAAAGAGCCTCCTCTGAGCTCTTCCCAGATTAATAGGGAAGGAGCATTTTAGTAATATTAAAGGATAAAGAAGAATGAATAGTACTAGCAATCTTTGCGTATTGGGCGATGGTGGTTGGGGGACTACAGTAGCAATCTTACTAAAACAGAAAGGATATAAAGTTACTCTTTGGAGTTATGATGCTGAATATGCTTTGGTTTTAGATAAAGAGAGAGAGAACAAGAGATTCTTTCCTGGTATTGATATTCCTCAAGATATAGATATAACTTCAGATTTAAGTATGGCGGTATCAGGTAAAGATATCATAATTCTAGCTGTTCCTTCTATATATGTAAGAGCTGTCTTAAGCAAGCTGTCTGGATTTAAAGATGGTGCTATTTTTGTTAGTCTTACAAAAGGTATAGAGCAGAAGGGTTTTAAACGTGTTTCTGAGATAATTAGTGAGGAGTTGGGCAATGTAAAAATGGCAGTACTTTCTGGTCCGGCTATAGCATATGAAGTTGCTAAAAAGAGCCCCTCCAGCGTTGTCGTTGCTTCGGAAGATAAGAATATTGCTAAAATAGTGCAAGAGTTATTTTTTGCTCCTTATTTTAGGGTATATACGAGTAGTGATATTATAGGTCTTGAGTTAGGGGGGGCCTTAAAAAATGTAGTTGCTATAGCTGCAGGCATATGTGATGGTCTTGGTTTTGAAACAAATACAAAGGCAGCTTTATTATCTCGTGGGTTAGCTGAAATGGTGAGATTTGGCAAGAGCCAGGGTGCACAAAAAGAGACTTTGTTTGGATTGAGCGGACTTGGCGACATGATAACAACGTCATTTAGTTTGAAGAGTAGAAATAGAACCTTAGGAGAAGAGATCGGTGAAGGTCTTAAATTAAACGATATATTGAAGAGTAAAGATACTATAGCAGAGGGGGTGTATACAGTTAAAGCTCTGCATAATTTTGTAGATAGAGATAAAGTAGAGATGCCCATTGCAGAACAGCTATATAGGGTGCTTTATGACAATAAAGAGCCGCGTGAGGCTGTGTTTGATTTGATGGCTAGAAGGGTAAAAACTGAAACATACAACAATTAACGGTTGGTATAATTTAAAGAGCAGAATTATTAGGGGTAAGTAATTATGCTTTGAGAAGAGCAATCTGTGGCTTGCAAGCTATTTTCTTATAATAGCTGTATCTTTTTAATAGAAAGGATGTTAATACCGCTTCATCCATTTAGGAAGTGCGCTCCTAGCAAGTGGAAACATGGAAAATATTACCATGGTTCTTGACACCTGCCATGGGTATGATTATGCAGAAAATTTATATAGTTACTTAAGAAGCGAGCAGCAGCGAAGGGGTGTAGCTGAAGCAGATATGGTATTTCCGCTGATTATCACTTCGGGCAATCAAGATTCAGTAGCTTATGGTGGAGCTTCTTATGAAATCTCTCCTGAAGGCCCTATAGTTAATTCTTTATTCCTTGCTTCCATTTGTGAAATTTTCCTGGAAAACCCAGGCCAACTTAGAGGAGCATATGTGATACAAGTAGAGTTAGTACCTTATGGTATGCGCAGAACTTTTCAGGGATATTCTGGGATCGGGTATAGACAAGATTTAGCGGTTTTTTTCCTATTAATGAACATGTAGTGGAAATCGCAACTAGTTCTGAAAGTTATTTAATGTAGAAGAGAGTTAGCTAATTCTCAATGTTAGTATTAATTTAACTATCGGTAGAAAGCAGTTCTGTTTCAAGTCCTAGATCTTTGATTTAGCAACTTACATCTATTTACTTTAATTTCGATCACTACCCTGTATTGCCCCTATTCTGGACACTTTTTGAACACTTTGGGGAAGGGGTGAGATATTGGCCTTGGAGTTTCGTGGTTTCTGGTGAATTCAATAATTTAAAAGATACTATACAGTTTGTAAAATTGTTTAATATGTGGTATAATTACAATATAATGGTAAAAATAATAAAACATGGAGGTAAAAAATGAAGATAGTAAAAGTTTTTTTCTTTGCTATAAGTTTGATGTTAATGGTCGCATCAGTATCAGCGGTAGGTTTGGAATCCTCCTATCAGAGGACAGATATAGGTGGAGGAGGTTACAGCATCACTGTCATGGACTATGATACTCCAATTCCCGAAGGTCTTACTCCTGAAGAGGAGCAGAGCTATCTCCTGAGCTGGGCGCAGAAATACATACCGGGAATAGCGGGAGCTGAAATATATAATATTGGTGTCGACGATAAGATGGTTCCATTTATAAGTCCTTATACAGACAGAATAACAGTAACGGTTACGCCAACTGACCCAAATTCTAAAGTGACTGCTAATGGTGTTGTGCCTTTAGCCCAGCCATCTTCTTCTCCGTTACCTTCTTCTCTCTCTATACAGGGTTTTAATAAAGCAATAGAGCTCAACCCCACTGTTCAATATCAGTCTATTCAAGACTTACGTGCTGCTCTTGAAGGTATCGATGATGAAAGCGAAAGAGATAAAATTTTTGCTGATTTTCTTGAAACATGTCCAGAATATGAACCGACAGAACTTACGGCTCTTCTGGATGAATTGCATGGTGACGAAGACGAAGAGCATCCTAATTTGTAATTAAGTGAAAAACTATAAGTGCAAAGCATGTTTTTTGATTTTGTAAATAAATTGGAATAGATTTACAGGTGAGTAATTTGTAAATATTCCATTAGATAATTACCTGTTATATTGTGAGATTGTTGACGGTGAATTAAAATCTTATTCCGGTTAATATTTATCATTGGATTTTCTAAACAAATTTTCTTATGTTTCTTCGTGTGTCTCATCCATTTCTAGACATTTTTTGGACACTTACAGAAAAACTCAAAAACAGAAAATAAAGTTGTTCTTTCGCAACATCTTGATACAATATTGACTTAGCAACAACGGGGCGTAGCGCAGTTTGGCTAGCGCGCCTGAATGGGGTTCAG
>CAYRCW010000007.1:0-12097 GCA_964422895.1 uncultured Planctomycetia bacterium
CCAAGCTTAGTTTCTCTTAAAAATTGACAGGGTATAATATCTCCAGCAGAAGAGATAAACATAGAGTGTCTTATAAAATGGCATCTTTTAATATTTCTATCATCACTGTACCATTTTAAGAAATCTTTTTTGTTTAAATCTGGCTTCAAAAATAACCTATTTTTATATTTCTTTTTTAAAATATTAATATCCTTCCATGCAAACTCTAAATCCACACTATTAAAGCAATGTTTTTCTAAAACAAGAGTATGTGGCTTTAAGACAAATCCCCTCACGTTATCTACAGAACGCTTTCTCTCTTCTTCTGTTATATAATTAAGATTTTCAATCTTAATTGAATCAACGCCTAAAGAAAAAATAGAGTCACTAAGCTGAGTAAGATATTTAAAATTTGAAGGCATTAGTACTGTAGATACAACTAAATTTTTGACGATTCTGCACTCTGCAATCTTCTTTATCTTCTCAACAACAACAGCATATGAACCTGGAACTCCGGTAATATCATCGTGAATTGACTCTGGACCATAAATAGAGACGATAAGCGAATCTAAATTCAAAGCAGATATCTTATCTAATTCCAGATTATAACCATTTGTCGACACTATCACCTTCAACTTTCTCTTTTTTATCTCTTTTAATATAGCGTATATATCTTCCCTTAAAAAAGGTTCTCCCCCTCCTAAAAAGATTAAAGGTTTAAACACTTTAACTTGATCTAAAAAATCTATTATATCTTTAAAACTTATCTCAGAAAAAGAAGTATCTGAATTACCATAATAACTGCAAATCTTACAATTAAAATTACACCTAGAAGTGCTAAGAATATTGATTGATATTGGATGCTTGCTTAAACCTTTAAAAATATAGTATATCGCCTCTCTTATAAGTCTAAAGTTTAATATTCCAGGATAAATTCTTCTATAAAGTGCTATATCATTAAACATTATTATGAAGATATACTAATCATCTCTTAATTTTTTAACATATTGGCAACTCTTCTACCTTCCAAAAAACAGCCTTCCATAGATAGATAACTCCAAGCTCCAAATCTCCCAGCAGAATATACAGAGTTCTTCAAAAGATAATTGATTATACCACTCCGCGCAGAAGCCCAATTCTTATCATATAATATATAAGCATGTTTAATATCATTGTAGTCTATGACTGGAATATTCTCTTCTTCACCAATAATGCCAAGTTTAATTAAATCAGCTTTTACTCGCTCAACAACATCTGCCTTCTTTCTATTTATGACTGAATTACCTGAATAAGATATATCTATATATATTGAACTAAAGCCATCAGGAGTAGAAGAAGGTGCAAAATTCATTGGAAAACCAATGCGATAAAAAGAAAAATTATCTTCTGGGAAATAAATCCAATCCTTGTCAGATATATTCGATCTTTTTACACCTATATTTATATTAATTACAGAGATATATCTCAACTTGTTAAACAGGCTAACAATATCACTATCAACATCAATAATCATATCTTTTAAGATTATCATTGGGATAGTAGAGACAAGATTTTTATAATAGATCCTACTACCCTTAGAGGTTGATACCCATCTCTCTTTTAAGTTTATTCTCTCTGCTTTCTCTTTAAGAGCTATGTTATTACATTCTGCACCAATCTTTTTAACCAATATGTCTATACCTTCTTTAATAGGATAATAAAACTTACTATTATAACCAAACTCCTTATGGGAATATTCAAAACCACCTTTAACCATATCTTTAAGTTTTGGCTGGGGTATAAAACCATCTATCCATTCTAAAGTAATCTTCTTGGCCGCTAAATTCCAAAACTTTTCGTTATATGGAATCATAAAATGCTTAGATATGCCGCTGCCGAACTTACTATAAGACCATTCTTCGAAATTTTCAGGCTTTTTATCCTTAAAACCGTTTAAACTTAAAAGACCTAAAAAACAGTCCTTTATTACATCTCTGGGCAAACCATAAAGGTTTGCTTGAAAAGGGTATTTTGTAAATACTCCATGTGAATATACCCAGGCATTTCTTTTATGTAATTTAAGACTCTTTTTAAGGTTGCTATTCACCCATTCTGAAAAATAAGGATCTTTGCAATGTAAAAGATGTGCACTGTAATCAAATATAAAACCTCTTTTTTTAATAGACCGGGCTAAACCACCAATACTGTTTTCTTTTTCAAGTATTAGATAATCTGATAAGATTTTATCTTTTCTCTTACCCAAACCCTCCAAGTGTAAGCCGCAACTTAACCCTGTTATGCCTGAACCAAGAATTAGATTGCTTACGCTCTTTCTCATTTATAACATTTTAAAGCAATCTCGACACAAAGAGCTAGAGATGCAATCAATGCAACAATACCTAAAATACTAGAACCAAATTGAAGTAACAGAGCCGTAGAAATAAAACCTAAAGATATGAGCCAAAACCTATATACTACTCTTCTTTTAGAGCCAACTTTTGCGTGAATAAGCATAGCAATATGATCCGGACTTTTCCTTAAAATAGATTTTTTCTGCAAGATTCTTCTTATTGTAAGATATGAAAAATCAAAAATAGGGAGGCCAAATAAAACAAGAGGTGTTAATAGCACCATTGGCCTATCTTCTCCTGTATAACTAAAAGATATAGCCAAAATAGCCATGAGCAGACCCAGAGAAAGACTACCGCTATCTCCTAAATAGGCAGATGCCTTACGATAATTGAAAGGTAAAAAACCTAGACAAGTTGCTAAAATAATTGCTGCAAAAAGAAGATTAAAAGGCTGGAAATTAATAAAACCTATTATTGTAAATGCTAAAGATATAGCTATGATACTACTTAAAGAGAGACCATCCATTATATCTAAAAAATTAAATTCATTACTCAAAACTAAAATCCAGATAAGAGAGATAAGATAGTTAATATACTTAGGAAGATATACGATCTCGGTTTTAAAACCTAGAAACAGAGCAATGGCTACTATGATTATTTCAAAGATTAACTTTGGATAAGGAGAGAGATGCCTATAGTCGTCAATAAAACCCAAAAGAAACATTAAAAAGAAGGGCAAGAATAGCTTCCAAACATAAAGAGACCCTCTTAACGGAGATATCGCTATACCTAAGATCACTGTTACCAGCACTACTACCCCACCATAGGTAGATTGCTCTTTATTCCCTATCTTTATATTTTTCCTGTAAAATAACTTTGAAAAGAAAAAAGAGAATACAAAACAGATAAGCATTACATTGAGAATCTCTATTCTATTCATCTTATTATACCTTTATATATATTCTCTATCTTATTGATATTTTTAATATAGTTAAATTTTTCATTAGTCTCAAAATAGTTACGGCCTTTAGCACCAAGAGACTCTCTTAATACTTTATCATTTAATAGCTTATTAGCCAAGAGCGCTATATCGTCTGGGTTAAATGGCTCCACCAAAAAACCGCTTCCTCCTTCAGAGACCAACTCTTTTACCCCTTCAACAGAAGTAGCAATTATTGGAATTGATAATGACATCGCTTCTATTATAACATGAGGCTGGCCTTCAAAGATGCTAGTAAGAACGCATATATCAAAAGAGCTCATTATGGAATAAGCATCCTCTCTCCAGCCTTTAAATTCAATTTTATCTATGATTTTCAACCTCATTGCCATTATCTCTAGCTTTGGTCTTAATTCACCATCTCCCACTAAAATAAACTTCACATCTTTGCGTTTTCTAATTAAAGCTTTTGCAAAACTCAAAAAATCTTCTGGCCTCTTTTGCTTTTTCAATGGAGCAACCATGCCTATTGTAAAAAAATCTTCTCTTCTAACATCATGCTTAATAGGATTGAGCTTAATAAGTTCATAGATAACATCAAACTTAGAATGAGATTTGATAGCAACTATAGAGTTACTAAGGGCTCTCTCTTTAACACCTTCCGATACAAATATAATCTTGGTTGATATAAGCGCCGTAACTCTTTCAATCAATACGTAGAGATACTTTAATATAGCATTCTGATAATCATGAAAAGCAAAACCATGGACAGTATGAACAGATTTAACAGAAGACAAGAACGCAGCCCAGCGCCCCAATATCCCAGCTTTAGAAGAATGTGTATGAACTAAATCAAAATCCAGCTCTTTTATATAAATAAAAATAGAAAAAAAAGCTAAGAGGTCAAATATAGGATTTATACCTCTTCTCAAATAAGGTAAGATCCTAAAATTAAAACCTAGAATCCTTTTGAATTCTTCTACTAATCCTCCTCTAGCAGAAGAGAGAACAACAACATCGTGCCCTCTATTTATAAGTTCTTGAGACAAAAGGAGAGTTGCCTTTTGAGCACCGCCTATCTCCAGATGCGTAATTATTTGGAGTATTTTCACTGATTAAAAATATTTATCAAAAAATTGATAAATTTTACTTAAGAACCTCTTTATAAAACCCCTATTACCACTTTTATTATTTAATCCCTCTGCTTCAAATGAATAGACTAACATTCCGGCTACGGCTGCATGATCCGATGATAAAGAATATATTTTACCTCCCTTTACAACAACTGGCTGTTTTAAAATATCTGTCGCAATATCTTTTAAGTCAGGATACTTAAGAATGGAACCTCCAGTTATAACTATCCCTCTTGCAAAAATATGGGCTATATCTTTTGAATCCATAGATTTCTTTATAAAATATAGACTATCTTTAAATCCCCTATCTATAATCTGACAAACATTTATAACAGAGACCTCCTTAAATTTATCTTTACTCTGAAACATTATGCTCTCTTTTTCTGTAATCATAACTTCATTTAAAACTCTATCTGCCTCTATATCATCTAAATGATATATACCCTGTAATTTTTTAAAAATATCGTCAAAACCGCTTTCGAAAATAAGACTACTTCTTAATACTCCATCTTTAAATGCAGCTACTTTAGTTTTAGCCCAGCCAATATCTAGAAGCATTACACCCGCTTTCTTAGCCTCTATGTCAAGATATACGCTAGCCTTGGCTATAGCCTCTGGGATAATAGCTTCCAGCTCTATGCCTATCTCAGAAAAAATTGACAAAATATTATTAAAAAAATTAATAGGGATAGTAATGACATTAAGTATGATCTCAACATTCTTGGCAACCATCTTTTCTGGATCAATAATACCTCTCTGTCCATCTATGATATACTCTTCAACTTGGATAAATATCTCTTTCTCTTCAAAACCAATCTTATCCTGTAAAACCTGGCTTTTAAGACGAACAAGTTCTTTGCTTGAAATCGGCTTATCGGGAATATTTCTTTGAAAAGATTCTTTTAAATGATAGAACTTGCTCTCTGGATGCGTACAGTTAAGCAAAACTCTTTTAGGCCTAACGTCATACTCTTTTTCAAAATCCTTTATAATTTTTAGAACAGAGAAAAAAAGCTTTTTATAATCAGTTATCACCCCTCCCGAATAACCTTCTACTTTAGATGTTAAGGAGCCCCTGATCTTTAATTCATTATTTATATAATCTGCAGCAGCAAACCGCAACCCTACAGAACCAATATCTAAAGCATACTTAAGCATTGTTTAGCAATATCTTTTAACTTTTATTTTAACGTGGAATCAAAACAGCTTTATCAAATCTTAAATCTATAATAGCTGGGTTTAAACTCTTAGCTTTTATATCAGCTAAAACCAGCTTTAAACGCATCAGCTTATCCTGAAATCCATCTTTACCAAATTTAATCTTAATATCATTTGTAAACATAAGATTAATATTTTCAATATTACTGACATCAATATCAAAACTAATCTCCATTTCAGTTAGAATAACTTTTATTAAATCTAATAATTCTAAAGCTGCATCTATTTTTACATTATCAGAGTCAGAAGCTACTGCAACCTCTCCAGGCTTAATGCCTCTTATTAAGGGCAAAGATTTAATACGAAAATTGCTCGGGAAAGGCAAGACAAAACCTTCTGAATCAAGCGGGTAGTAACGCCCTAAATGGACTTGAGCTACGGAGGTTCTGTTTGTAACGTTGGCCGCTATCTTATCTGGCATCTGTTTATAAAGGCTCATTTTGAGTATCTCAGGATGTTTTTTAAAGACATCTTTTATCTTTAATCTCGGATCTATGCTAAAGATAGACTCCCCTTTTTTTATGTTTAAATACCTAAAAGCATCATTATTTTTTAATTCTACACCATCACTAAAAACAACATCTGCATCTTTTATCTTAAAACTATAAGAAGAAATTTTATAATTCTGCATAATCCTAAAGAATAATACTAAAAGTAGCACCAGAACAATCCAGCTTGAAAAAAAGAAAACAGTCTTTATCTTATCGTAATCTATTTTTTTAAACATTTATTTTCCTTGAAGGCAGATTTTAACATTTTTAATACCAGATCGTCAAATTCAATCCCACAAAACTTAGCCGCTTTGGGTAAAAGGCTAACCTCCGTGAGTCCAGGTATAGTATTAACCTCAAGAACATAAGCTTTATCATCAACTATTGAATAGAGCATATCCACTCTAGAAAAAGTATTGCATCTTATCGCCTTATGCGCTTTAAGAGCTAAACTTTTAATTCTCTCCGTTAGATCTTTATCTATCTTTGCCGGTATTGAATATTTGCTTAATCCATCTGTATATTTAACTCCATAACTATATATATCATCAGAATAAGATATCTCTATAACAGCCAAAGGTTTATCCTCTACTATTCCAACAGTAAGCTCTAGGCCTTCTATAAAATCTTCTATTAAAGCTTTTCCATCATAATCAATTACTCTAGACATAAGAGCACTAGCCTCTTTTATGTTCTCAACTTTATGGACACCTATACTTGAACCCTGAGAAGAAGGCTTTAAAACAGCTGGAAAACTAATAGAAGATAGGTCTGCTTCTCTATTAACATCAACAACTAAATATCGAGGCGTAGATATAAACTCTTTTTTGAAAATATTCTTTGAAGAGACTTTATCCATTGCCATCTTACAAGAGCTTTCGTCTGATCCCGTGTAAGGATAGCTAGACTCACTCAATATCTTTTGGATATTGCCATCTTCACCAAACCATCCATGTAAGGCTATAAAACAGACATCTATATTCTTTTCTTTTAAAACACTTAAAGTCCAATCTTCTAAATATTCTAAATCTCTCTTTGCTGGAACTACAATATCCTCAACCTCAAAATTCATACTTTCTAGAGCCTTTACTACTGAAGCTCCTGAGAGTAATGATATATCTCTCTCTGAAGATGGACCTCCTCTTAATACTCCAACTTTACACCTTTTTAAATCCATTACCATACCAACTCAACCTCAGGGATTAACCAAACTCTTTTCTCTCTCCAAACTCTTCTCTGTAAAATATCTTTTAACGATAATATATCTTCTGAAGAACAACTATTTAAATTTATTAAAAAATTAGCATGTTTAGAAGAGACTGTCGCCCCTCCCCTCATATAACCTTTAAGACCCAGAGAATCTATTAAAGAGGCTGCTTTCTGTTTAGAGTTATTTTTAAAGAAAGAACCGCAAGAATATTTTCTTAAATCTTGAGTAGCTAACCGTCTATCCATATATATTCTCATATTCTTCTTTATCTGAACTTTAAGTCTAGGAATTAACTGCAGATATACTCTAGTTATAATAAAATTATCTAAATTAGAACCCCTATATTTAAAACATATACTATCTCTCTCTAAAATAGAACACTCACCCTTACTGTTTAAACATTCAATTTTTACTATATTCTCAGAAATTTCCTTTCCAAAAGCACCTGAATTACCAACCACCGCTCCAGCTATAGTGGAAGGAATTCCAACCATATGCTCTATTCCCCCTATTGATTCCTTTATAGAGAACTCCATAAGATCAGCAATCTCAACCCCAGCACCTAAATTTAAAATATCTCCTTCTCTCTCTATAGTCTTAAATACTCCTCCATTTAATCTTAAAATAGCAATATCGCTTTTTTGATTAGCAAATATTACATTCTTCAAACTGCCAAGAACTTTATATTTTAAATTCTTATCCTGAATATCTATTAATACTTTCCTAAGTTCTTCTAACGTTTCAATATCAAAAATAAATTTAGACTCTAATGAATAACCGTAGCCATCTAAAATAGTTTTAATCAATTCTCGAAAACCCCTGGATTAATTTATCAGAAATTCTGTTTATATCTCCAGCACCCAAGATAAGCACCATATCACCTACTCTGATTTCATTCAACAGCAGTTTTACTACTTCATCGATCTTTACATATTTAACATTAGGAGAGCCTATATCTTTAGCCAGCATATCAGAATTTACATTAGATATGACATCCTCAAAAGCCGAATAAATATCACTTATATATGTCTTGTCTGCTCCTTTAAAGCAGCCTTTATAATCATTCCACAACATCTGCGTCCTGGTATATCTATGCGGCTGGAAAACAACTATAATCCTACTAGGCCTTAAATAATCTCTAACTGTTTTTATTACCTCTTCTATCTCTTTGGGATGGTGAGCATAATCTTCAATAAGAGATATTTTTTTAGAGTTAAATCTTATATCGTACCTTCTCTTGACACCAGATAGGTCTGAAAAAGATTCTGCAATTTTTAAAAGATCTAGCTTAAGAGCATCTCCGAGAGCAAAGGCAGCTAAACTATTAGATGCATTCTTATATCCTATAATAGGTAGAGTATACTCCGCTATTAAATTGCTGCCCTTATAAACCCTTATCTTCGAAAAGCAACCCCCTTTATCTATCAATTCCCCTCTATAGTTAGCTCTATCGTTAAAACCAAAACTTAAGTAATCTACGGAGCTATTTTCAGCTAATTCTAAAAGAAGATTGTCGTCTGCAGATATTATGTTAAGTCCATCTCTTTGCATGTACTCCTTAAAAGCTCTCTTTAAATTAGAAAAATCATTACCATAAAACTCGAGATGGTCATTATCCAAACTAGTAAATATCTTTATTGTAGGTTTTAACATTTTAAAACTGCCGTCACTCTCATCGAGTTCTAAAATATAGCTTGAATCCGATGGAATAAAATTATTATCAATATCCTTAGATATTCCTCCTAACAGCATCCCGTAATTAAAATTACATTTATCTAGAACAGAAGCAATAAGATATGTAGTTGTAGTCTTTCCATGAGTCCCCGTAATTATGATAGAATTTTTATCTTCCAACATATTGGCTAAGGCAACAGTTCTATGCAAAAGAAGAGAACCTCTGTTTTTAGCTTCAATATATTCAGGGTTATCTTTATTTATAGCCGTAGAATAGACAACTATATCTCCATCTTTTATCCTTCCAGTCTTATGAGAAGAATAGACTTTAATACCTAGAGAGCATAGCTTATCCTCTATTAGAGGGTCAGGGTTTGCATCTGAGCCTCTAACATTAAAACCCTTACTTTTAATAAGTTGAGCTAATGAACTCATACCTATTCCGCAAATTCCAATTAAATAATAAGAAGATTCTCTCTTCATCTTAAAATAATATCAGCAGCTTTATCAGTTCCATCAAGATCATGCTTAATATTTTTCAATTCAGATTTTATCTTATTTAGGCTAGCTTTGTTATTTATAAAATATTTTATAATATTAGAAACAGCTTCTTTGTCCGCTAGCTCCTGCTTAATAGACAAGGCACATCTTTTGCTAGATATATTTCTTGCATTGTATATCTGATGCTTATTGGCATAAGGATAAGGGATATATAGCATAGGTATTTCAGCAAATATCGATTCAACGATAATCTGAGCACCAGCACGAGAGATAATAAGATCAAACTCATTGATAAAAATATCCATATCATTTCTAAAACTATATAACTCAACATTAATACTACTATTTAAATTTAAATCATCCATCGCTTCTTTTATCTTTAGATAAGAACTCTCTCCCGCTATAAGAACAGCTCTTATATTTTGTTCCCTTAAAAAATTACCTTTAAAAATAGACAGAAAAAGATTATTTAAAAACATAGACCCAGAACTACCTCCTGTAAATAAAACAGTAAACGTCTCATCTTTATTCTTGGCTTTCAAACTATAATCTTTTTTTACTAAAGGCCTTATAACTCTAACTTTTAATTTCAATTTTGGACTTAACAATATCTTTGGCCAAAGAACTAATATTCTATCTACAAAATGAGATAAAAATCTATTGGTATCACCTAAAATCATATTGGGCTCATATATAAAAGTCTTCTTTCTCAGTATTTTTGCAATTATTATCCCCGCCAATGAATAGTAGCCACCAAAACCGACAACAACTCTGGGCTTTCTTAGAATAAAGACTATTAGAATATACATAGATATGTAACTAAGCTGTAATAAAGCTAACAATTTTAATTTAGAAATATTGAGCTTTATAACACCCAACTCAATTTTAAAATGAGAGAAACTACTTATAAATAAAGTTACTCTACTCCCCTTACGCTCTAAGTCTCTCTTAAGTATTAAAGCTGGTTGAACATGTCCACCGCTACCTCCTGTAAATAAGAACACGCTATCTCTATTCATAGATAAATAACCAATTTTTTGAAACAATAAATATTATTGCTCGCTAAAAACTGCCCCGCTCTTAGCTATATTTAAAATCAAACCGATTGCAACCATACTTGCTACCATAGAAGAACCTCCATAACTTATCAGAGGAAGTGGAAGGCCTTTTGTCGGCAACAACCCTAAACAGACTCCAATATTAATAACAACCTGATAACTGAAAGATATAGTCAATCCTGTAAGTAATAACCTTCTAAACAACCCCTCTATTCTACTTAAAATAGCTATAAAGTTCCAAATTAAAAAAATGTAGACAAGGATCAACGAAAGTGCACCTAAAAAACCAAGCTCTTCTGCAATTATTGAGAATATAAAGTCATTGTGCGCTTGAGGAAGATAAAATAACTTCTGACGTGAAAGACCTAGCCCATGACCAAATAATCTACCTGAACCTATAGCTATAAAAGATTGTACCAGTTGAAAACTTATGCTCTCAGGATGACTCCATGGAGAGAGAAACCCTAATACTCTAAGTCTTAAATAAGGAAGCTTCCAAAAAGCTATGGATATAAAAGGAATAGCCCCTAAAAGGGTACAAAATAAAAATTTAAAAGGAATACCAGTAAAGTAAAGTAACGAAATACTGATTAGAGCTATAAATATAGCATTACCAAAATCAGGCTGTAATACTAAAAGCATCATCAAGACAGCTGTGACAAAATATATTGGCAGACATACCCTACTGAAGTTCTTATAAAGATACCTCTTCTTCTCAAGAAATGACGCTAGATAGATTATATATATGATCCTTACAAATTCTATTGGCTGCATACCAAACCCGCTTAATCTAAACCACCTTTTAGCACCACCAGCACGTACACCAAAAAAGAGCACAGAGATCAATGCAACTATCCCTAAAAACAGTAGCAGCCTGCTATTATTCTTCACTTTATCTAGATCTATCTTATAAGCAACTACAGCAGCTAATAGACCTAAAAATATAAATAACAGCTGCCGTTTTAAATAATAGAAACTGTCCTCAAAGACCATCTCGGAATATATACCTGAAGAACTATAGAGGAATACAGCTCCAGCAGATATTAAAATAAAACTTAATAAAACTACTCTCCATCTTAATTTTTGCATTTCTGTATATCTCTTACTATTTTTTTAAATAGATTGCCTCTCTCCTCATAACTTTTAAACATATCAAAACTTGAACACATCGGAGAGAGTAAAATCGTATCACCAGAAGAGGCCTCTTTTAAGGCTATATCCACAGCTTCTCTTAAATCATCGGCAAACTTAACAACCTCTACAAATCCACCTACCGCACTAGCTATCTTCTCTTTTGCCTCACCTATCAATATTAAAACTTTAACTTTTCTTGAGATTTCATCTTTAGCTATCCTGAAATTAATCTTCTTATCTCTGCCACCTGCAATAAGAACTACGTTAGAATCAATATTATCCAAAGCCCATTTAGTAGCATGAGGATTTGTAGCCTTAGAATCATTTATAAAATTTACCCCGGATACAGAACCAATATCTTCTCTTCTATGAGCAGGTCTTTTAAGTCTCTTTATCTCAGATGTTAACCTCTTATCTTCTAGCCCAAGA
>CAYRCW010000007.1:12197-20134 GCA_964422895.1 uncultured Planctomycetia bacterium
TTTTTTAGATCTAGTACTAATGAAGAGAAAGGAGTACCTATATTACCAGCTAAAACAGCTGAACGACCCATCCTTTTTAATACTTTGCACAGATAGGTTGACACTGAAGTTTTACCATTAGTCCCCGTTATAGCAATAACTTGAGCAGGAGAATACATCCAAGCAAGCTCTATCTCAGATATAATAGGCACGCAATAACTTTGGGCATATTTTATAACCGGATTATTATTGTCAACAGATGGCGAAACTATATAAAGTGAAGCATCTTCATAAAAGCTATCTCTATGTCCCCCAAGTTCTACTTCTATACCTTTTTTTAAAAGTAGATTAGCTCTTTTTCGCAACTCTTTGCTTTCTAAAGATTCAGTCACCTTAACAGAGAAACCTTTATTTTTTAAGAGCAAAGCAGCGGCATGCCCACTCTTACCCAGGCCCACTACACAGAAAATATTATCCGATTTCATCTCAGCTTTAAAGTAAGTAGACTTAAGAGTGCAAAAAATATAGATATAATCCAGAAACGAACTATTATCTTAGGTTCAGCCCATCCTTTAATTTGAAAATGATGATGTATCGGAGCAAAATAGAAAACCCTTTTACCTCGAGTTTTAAAACTTAATATCTGTATTAAAACAGATATAGTCTCAATTACGAATAGTCCCCCTATGATTAGCAGCAAAAGCTCTTTTTTAATAATAACAGCAACAGTAGCTATTGCACCTCCTAAAGCCATAGAACCACTATCGCCCATAAATATATCAGCTGGGTATGCATTATGCCAGAGAAAGCCAAAGCAAGACCCTACTAATGCAGCTAAAAATACTGTAAGCTCTCCAGCCCCATCTACATATGATATAAGAAGATATTCGCTCAATTTAAAATGACCAACAAGATACGCCATTATAGCAAAAGCAATCGCTGCAATTATAACAGAACCGACAGCTAAACCATCTAAACCGTCAGTAAGATTTACAGCATTAGAAGTCGCAACTACAACAAGTACAATAAAAACTATATAGAAAATACCAATATTAAAAATAAAGTCTTTTAGGAAAGGTACTTCTAATACCGGATTATAACCGGATTTTAAATAAAGATAGCCTCCAACAACAATCCCTACTAAAGATTGAATTAATATCTTAGATTTTCTTGATATACCTTTTTTCTGGTTTTTAAGCTTAGCTATATCATCCCAAAAACCTAGAATACCTAAAGATACAAAAGCAAGCAATGTAAGCTGTACATAACTATTTAGAATATCGCCAAAAATAATGGTAGCGATAATAGTTGAAAGTATTATTAATATACCGCCTGAAGTAGGTATGCCTTCTTTGTGAGCATGATATTTATAAAGCTTCTCGCATTTATCTCTCTTTACCTTTTCAACTAATCCTTTTCTAGTTATATATTCTACAAACTTTGGATAAAAAAGCATAAAGATAAAAAAAGAAAATCCAGCAGCAACTATTGAACGAAAAGTAATATATTTAAAAAGATTAAAACCAAAAAAAATATCTTTTAAAGGGTATACTATTCTATAAAACATTTTTAACCGACTCTCTTTTTAACTCTTTTAATAATATCATCAATACCCATAGTATGCGAAGCTTTAAAAAAAAGCATACAGCTCTCTTCAGTTTGATTGACAGTCGTTACTATTTTATCCGCCAACATCTCTTTGTTTAAAAATATAATCCGCTCCCTAGGGAAACCTTGGCTATTGAGCCCTTGAATAAAATGTCTTATACAGACACCATAGCAAAAGTAATAATCAATATTTAAGTTAGCTGCAAAAGCACCAATTTCCAAATGTTTATTATCTGAAGAGCTGCCTAATTCTAACATATCAGATAGCACAGCAATTTTTAAGCCATCATAATTTAAACTTGATATAAACTCTAAACCTGCAACGAGAGCCTGCGGACTAGAATTATAGCTATCATCTATTATGTCTAGATCTAAGCACTTCTCATAGTTCATCCTAGAATTTAGAGGCCTAAATTCAGAAAGAGTCTTTTTAATTAAATTTAAATCTAGACCAAATTCTACAGCAACAGATAGTGCTGCAATTATATTAAAACTATTTTTATACCCTAATAATTTTGAACTTAAATTTAAATTATTTTTATAATTTAACTTAAGGCCATCTAAATTTATGTTATCTATATTTAGCCAATGATCATTATTTTCCTTAAAACCAAATGTCTTAAACTTAAGATCAATCTCTATCTCACGATCTAGAGATTTAAACCTGTCTTGATCTTTAGAGTAGAAAGCAAATGAGCCCTCTTTTAAAGACTGGAAAAGCTTCATTTTCTCCTGGAAGACAATCTCTTCGTCTCTTAGAAACTCTAGGTGCGTTGCAGATATATTTGTAATCAAACCATGGTCAGGCTTTAATATATCTAAAAGCATATCCATCTCACCCTCTTTCGATATACCAACTTCAAATACACCATAATCATAATCGAAGCCGCAATTAAGAATATTCAATGACAGACCTAGAATATTATTTTGATTAAGATAATTTTTATAAACAGAGAATTGAGAACTTAAAAGTGCAGCTATAAGTTCTTTGACTGTTGTTTTACCATTGCTACCTGTAACTGCGATTATAGGAAAACTAAATTTGCTTCTCTTGTATTTTGCCAATTGGTATATGAAGTTATAGGTATCTTCCACCTTAAAAAGAATAGCTCTATCACCTGCACTTAAATTACTGAGAGTATCATCATCTTGACATATAACATTACGAGCTCCTTTAGATATGGCCTCTTTTATAAAATTATGGCCATTAAAATTTACTCCCTTAAGTGCAACGAAGGTTTCCCCATGCTTAATCGTCCTACTATCTATTGAAAACCCAGATAAAACAGACGTTTCTTCAGATTCATCTGACAAAAAAGATTTTAAATATTCCCTAACTTCTAGATAAGAAAATTTAGACATTTGCCATTTTTTTCATAGTTCTTCTGACTAAAGACTTTTGGGCTACTTCTTTATCGTCGAAAGGTATAACAAGATTATCCATTAATTGATACTTTTCATGTCCTTTACCTGCTATAAGAATTATATCGTCTTTCTGCGATTCATATATCGCTCTCTCTATAGCTTCTTTTCTGTCAGGCACTATGCAACAATCAGAACCTAATTGACCTAATCCTTTTTTTATGTCTTCTATGATTTCATGCGGGTTCTCACTCCTAGGATTATCTGTTGTAACTATAACCTTATCTGCCAAAGTAGAAGCTATACGCCCCATTTGAGATCTCTTTTCTTTATACCTATCTCCACCGCAACCAAATATAACCCAAAGATTATTCTTCTTAAGATCTTTAAACATACTGAGCATCCCTTCCAAAGCCTTTGGAGTATGCGCATAATCAACAAAAACTTTTAGCTCAGAAGATCCGAAAACCCTTTCTAGCCTCCCTTTAACACCTTTAAAAGACTCTACAGCATCAATTATTAGCTCTCTCTCTATCCCGTATCTTACAGCTACCGCAATAGCTGCCAGTATATTATAAATATTATGCACTCCAATCATAGGAGTGTAAAATTCAAACACCTCTCCAAGAAGATCTATCTTAATAGAGGTACCTTTGATATCAAGCTTATAATCTAAAACAGAAATATCAGCTGTATCAGAAAAACCAAAACTCATTTTTTCTTGAGATATATCTTCATATAGTTTCTGCCCATAAGAATCATCCAGGTTAATAACTCCAAAACCATCCTTTTTCAAAAGCTCCTTAAAGAGAATCTTCTTAGCCTCATAATAGCTCTCCATATCTCCATGATAATCAAGATGATCTCTATCTAAATTTGTAAATACAGCACTATCAAATTTAAAACCTTGAAGTCTACCTTGAATGAGCCCATGAGAAGATGTTTCCATAAACATTGCATCTCCCGATAGATCTACAAGCTCCCTCATATACTTTCTAATCTTAATCGCATCAGGAGTAGTATTAAAAGAGGGAATCTCTCTATTGCCAAGCTTACAACATATAGTTCCTATCAATCCTGTCGTTAATCCTGCTGTTTTAAAAATATGATCCAATATAAAACTTATAGTTGTTTTACCATTCGTGCCTGTTATACCTACAGTATATATAAGGTCTTCGGAAGTTTCATAAAAATTAGAACTTATTTTTGCCAAAATATCTTTAGGGCTAGCTACTTCAATTAAAACAACTCTGCCAGAAAAGACAAGATCGCTAAACTTATCTTTCTCTACAAGTATAGCCGAAGCTCCACGCTCTATAGCATGATAGATAAAATCATGCCCATCTCTTTTTTGACCTTTAAGAGCTACAAACATAAAATCTCTTTGAACCATATTAGAGTCAATACTTATACCTTTTAAATCTAAATTCCTAAAGTTGTTGGACTTAAAATCAATTCCAGATAAAACCCTGCTTAGCTGCATCAAAAACCTCTCTCTTATTTTCAGAAACTGTTAAATACAACATTACTTTCTCTGCTATATTCTTAAAAGCTGGAGCAGATACTACGCCACCGAAATGCACCGGTTGAGGTTCATCTACTGTCACCACTATTACAATTCTAGGTTTTTCAACCGGAAGAAAACCCATAAACGTAGCAACATATTTATCTTTATAATAACCCCCATCTTCTAGATTTGCCTTCTGAGCTGTACCTGTCTTACCGCCTATGCTATAAAGAGAACTTTTGGCATTTCTGCCCGTACCACTCTCGACTACTTCACGCAATAAAAGCCGCATCTTTTCTGCAACTTCTGAGCTTAAGATCTTTTCGCCTCGTCTAGGATCTATGCTTTTTATCTTAAAACCATTCTCATCCCTTATCTCTTTGACTATGTGAGGGTGCACAGAATAACCTCCATTAGCTATTATGCTCATAATCTTACCTAGATGCAAACAATTAACAGCTACTTCCTGACCCATTGCAATAGATACCTGACTATAATCAGACCATTTCCCAGGTTCTCTCAGTATACCCTTAGACTCCCCTGGTAAATCTATCTCGGTATTATCACCAACACCAAAGAGCTTTAAATATTCATAGAACTCATACTTACCTATTTTCATAACTGATTTTGCTACTCCAATATTACTTGAATGAACTATTACAGATTTAAAATCCAGATCACCGTAGGCATGGTAGTCATGTATAACCCTTCTGCCTATCTTATAGCTCCCATTCTCACAATAAATTTTATCTTCTAGGCTTACAAGTCCTTGATCAAGCAAAGCAGAAGCTGTAATCACTTTAAACACAGACCCAGGTTCAAAAATATCTGATATAGCAGAATTTTTCATATTAATTAAATCAGAATCAGTTATTCTATTAGGATTAAAAGTAGGAATATTTACAAGAGAGAGTATATCTCCCCTATAAGGATCCATTACAATGACAGAGACTCTTTTAGCTTTATACTTCTTATATATCTTCATAGCTTCTTCTTGAGCATAGTGCTGTAAAACCTGATCTATCGTAAGGACAAGCCTATTACCTCTTTTAGGAGGCATATAGGTAGTTGTAAAACCACTTAAAGTTAAATTTTTACCATCACCTAAAACAAGTCTATAGCCTTCAGAACCCTCTAAAATATCGTTATAATAAAATTCCAATCCAGATATACCTTTATTATCTATATCAACCGCTCCAAGTACCTGAGCAGCAAGTTCGTTATGCGGATAGACTCTCTTTCTTTCAATTTTTATCCTTACACCTTTTAACCCTATCTCTTTAATATAATTCCCAGCACTATCGCAATCCAATCCTCTTTTAATCCATGCAAACATAGAATCCTTATTCAGCTTTTTAAAAATAGGATCGAAATCCATATCAAGCGTATCTGCTATTTTAATAGCAGCTGACTTTTTATCAATAATTCTACTGGGGTCAGCGAATATTGAATAAGTATTTCTATCCATAGCAAATACTCTACCGCAAGAATCAAATATCTTGCCCCTCTCACCTCTAACTATTAGATACTTCTCCTGCTGCTGAACGGCTATCTTGCGAAAATGACTTCCTTTTACAATCTGAAGGTAGGTCAACTTTCCAATCACTAAAGCAAACAGCAGGAAGAGAAATAATCTCAGTCTTAAAACTTTGACATCAAACAATTTAGTCTCAAAATTTTTTAGGGAATTTCACCGGCAAAAGATATTCTACCGCTTATATTATATTCCTCTTTATCTTTATTAACTCTACCGTAAGGAATCTTAACAACTCTTGCTGATTTAGCAAAATTAAATTCAGGATTTGAAACCAACAATCTCTCTTCTAATATTGAAGGATTTTCTAACCCTGCGACTTCGTAAGTAAGATCTTCATTTTTGACTATCTCTTTTCTCAATACATTCTTAATCTTTGCTTCCCAATAATTTTCTTTAATTAAAGACATTCTCTGTTCTAGATATAAAAAACTCATTAAAGTTAAACCGAAGACTACGAAAATATTTTTTAAATAAAAAATATCACTTCTGTTCATAACATAAATATTTTCAAGAATAAATTTGTATCTGAATTTTTACATTTCTTACCAGCACGTAATTTAGCACTCCTTGATCTAGAATTAATATCAACCTCCAGAGGAGAAGGAATCAACGGTTTGGAAACGAGGGGTTGTAAATGTCCTTCTTTCTGAAAATCCCTAAAAGTACGTTTTACAATCCTATCTTCTAGAGAGTGAAAACTTATTACAACTATCCTTCCCTCTGGAAGTAATACATCTATTGCATCTTTAACTGCTTTAAAAATACTCTCTAACTCTCTATTGACTGCTATACGTAACGCTTGAAAAGTCCGTGTAGCAGGGCTTATTCTCATCTTTCTGTAAGAATACGGGACTACCTCTAAAATAATCCCTGAAAGCTCTCTAGTAGTCTCTATAGCCTTCTCTTTTCTAGCTGATACTATTCCATGTGCAATACGTTGATGGTATCTCTCTTCTCCAAAATCTTTAAGAATCCTTGCAATCTCTCTTTCAGAATAATAATTAACTATATCATAAGCAGTCAGCTTACTATTGGCATCCATACGCATATCTAAGAATGCATCTCTTTTGAAACTAAAACCCCTATCACTATCAAGCTGGTAACTCGATATTCCAAGGTCAAATAGAACCGCATCTACTTTCTCTATACTTAAAGAGTGAAGTATCTCTTTGATATTCGTAAAATTATCATTAAAGAGATAAAAACTATCTTTAAAGCGTGACAATTTCTCTTTGGCTATTCTCAAACTTTCAGAGTCTCTATCTATTGCGATAAGCTTTCCACCGGGCAATATGGATTCCAATATTCTCTCTGAGTGCCCACCCATGCCTACCGTACAATCAACTACAACATCGCCTGCCTTAAGATTCATAAAATCTATAGACTCATTTAACATCACAGGAATATGTCCAGATCTTTTTTTCTCATCCATAATTACCTCTTTTAATAGAGCATTCATTCTTCTATAAGTTTTTCAGCTATATCTTCAAAGTTTTTAAGTTGCGTCTTACAGAATTCATCCCAATTAGGTTTTGCCCAAATCTCTATCCTGCTTGAGACCCCTATAACCACGAGCTCTCTTTTAATCTCAGAATAATTCTTAAGATAAGACGGAATTGAAAACCTTCCCTGAGAATCAGGTACTATCTCAGTTGCTCCAGAAAAATATATTCTATTAAAACTCCGAGCATCTTTTTTCATAATAGAGAGAGCTTTGAATTTATTCTCTTGGCCTTTCCATTCGCTTTCAGAAAAAAGAAATAGACACCTCTCCATTCCACGTGTTAAGTAGAACTTCTTAATTGTTTTTCTTTTGGCTAATTGCCTGAATTTGGCCGGTAAGACCACTCTGCCTTTTTCATCCAGATTGTGTTCGTATTCTCCGTAAAACATATTCCACTTTGCTCCACTTTATACCACTGAGTGTATTCTATAAACTACAGA
>CAYRCW010000008.1:0-2985 GCA_964422895.1 uncultured Planctomycetia bacterium
ATTTGGATGCAACAGAAGAGTACAAAGGTGTTAGTATCAGTTCAGTCAATATAGATTCCTCAAATGAGATAAGGTTTTCATCGTTAGGTGAGCCGCTAAATTCTTCTGGAAATGTTTTATCTTCCTTAGGTACTATAATCCTAAATTATAGCGGAAAATCCAAGACGGTTACTATGTACCCTGTAACAGGATGGGTGGAGGTCCAATGAGAGGGTTGACTCTTATAGAACTAATAATTTCGATAGTGGTCTTTGTTATTATCACAATTCCTCTGATGAATATATTTGCTACTGTATCTCGAGATACCGATGTAGGTATATATATTAATCGGGCATCCAGCATGGCTTCATCTTATATGGAACTGGTTTTAAGCAGGTCTTTTGATGAAGAAACATCGGTGCCTTGTACTGATCCAGTTAACTTGGGTCCAGATAGCGGAGAATCAACATTAACTGACTATGATGATGTTGATGATTTTGACGGCTACTCTTTTACAGATTTAGATTATCCCAATATTACAGCCAATATCTCTGTTTATTATATAAACAATCCTGATGCTTCAGGTAATTGGGATAGTAACGCTATAGTTGCAACAGATTATAAAAGAATAGATATATCAACTACCCATGCTCAACTTGGTACTGTAACTATATCTAGCGGGGTTAGCTATGCAGGGCATAATACGAAATAAAAAATCATTTACAATAATAGAGGTAGTAATGGTCATCGTTCTTGTGGGAGTATTCTCTTACGGGGTCTCTCTATATGTGCTTAGAGTAGTTGATTCCTGGAAGTTTTTAACTCAAAGGTATGAACTAGAGCAAGACTCCAAGTTGGCACTTGATTTTATGAGTCGAGATTTAAAAGAGATAAGCCTCGATTCATCATCTCATCCTACTGTAAGCTTTGCCGGGGATGATGGGATAGCTTTTACAAATACAGATTCAGAGAGTATTGTATATACATACAGCAGTGATGCTATTTACAAAAATTCTCAACCTCTTACGAAGAATATTGATGGTTTCCAGATACAATATTATGATCAAAGTAATATTGAAATTGTGCCTCTAGCCGGGAGTCTATCTGCTGCTCAGATTGAAAATATTTGGTACTTATATTTAAGGTTCAGTGCTTCTAAGGGAGATCAGAGCACTGCCTACAGCTTTTATGTTTTTCCTAGAAATTTTTTATCCAGATGAATAGATTGATAAAAAAAGATGGTTTAGCGCTTCTTTTAGTCATATTCATGATGATGCTATTCTCTATTTTTGGTATGATGCTTGCTTCTATCTTTGCTAATAGAACGGAGATAGCGAAAGGGTTCTATCGCATAGCTCAGACTATGTTTATTAATGATATGGGTATCGAAAGAGCAAAGCAGAAGCTTTACGATGACTGGAGCTACAGAACAGCAGGTTTGAATGAAAGCATCGATATAAATAGCCTGGATGGGAGTTATACTATTGTAATTACTGGAGCATCTGGAGATCCGGTTGAGATAAGCGTTGAGAGCGAGATAGAGAATTAATCTATTTAAACTTGATTTTATTGCATTTAAACACTAAAATCCAATAATCTTATGAATATTTCATGTGTAATTCCAGTATATAACGAAGAAGATAATATATTAATTCTTTATACAGAGCTTAAAGAGGTTCTAGGCTCTTTGGGTTCTGAATCTGAGATTATTTTTATAGACGATGGTTCTAAAGATCATAGTTTAGATGTTATTAAAGATATTCAAAGAGAAGATGATTCTGTTAGATTGCTATCTTTTGATAAAAATTATGGTCAATCCAGTGCTTTAAAAGCGGGATTCAATAAAGCTAAAAACGAAGTAGTTATAACTATGGATTCTGATTTACAAAATGATCCTGCTGAGATATTAAACATGATTCCATATCTGGACAAAGGTTATGATGTTGTTTCAGGTTGGAGAAAAAATAGAGCAGATTCTTTTAAAAAAAGATTTACATCAAAAATAGCGAATAGCATAAGAAATAAGATTGTAAAAGATGGTATTAAAGATACAGGTTGTATGCTTAAAATATATAGAAGAGATGTTGTAAAAAAAATAGAACTTTTTCGCGGTTTTCACAGGTTTCTTCCTACCCTTCTTAAGCTTTATGGAGCTAGGGTTATTGAAATTGAGGTTAATCATAGGGAGAGAAAATTTGGGAAAAGCAAATATGGAATTAAAAATAGAATCTTTAAATCTTTAGTAGATACTTTTATTGTTCTCTGGATGAAAAAAAATTATATTGAGCCTCAGATCAAGGAGGAATTATGAGTTTGAAACTATGGCTTATATTGGGCTTTATTGGCCAGATAATGTTCTCTATGCGTTTTTTAATCCAATGGTTTGTGTCTGAGAAAAAAAAGAAGAGTGTGATTCCAATATCTTTCTGGTATTTCAGTATAGCAGGAGGAGTGCTCCTGTTAAGTTATGCTATATTTCGTAAAGATCCTGTCTTTATGCTAGGACAATCGGTGGGCGTAGTCATATATCTGCGTAATCTCTATTTAATACACAAGAAACGTCAGGTTGATTAAGTGAAAACAGCAGGACTCATATTAATATCTGCATTTGTTTTATTTTTTTTATTAGGGCAGTTGTCTTTAATAGATCCAGATGAAGGTCGTTATGCCGAATCTGCTCGGGAGATGATAACCTCAAACCAATATCTTATCCCGCTTCTTAATTCAAATCCGCGGATCAATAAGCCGATATTGTTTTATTGGACAATATTAGCATCGTATAAGGTGTTTGGCATAAATGAGTTTGCAGCGCGTTTCCCATCGGCTTTATCCGGGCTAGCCTTGATTCTGGGGCTACATTTTTTTATAAGGAGAGAGAGAAAAGGAAATTCTTTTATCCCAGCATTGATCTTGCTCAGCTCTCCGATTTTTCTGATAAGTTCTCGCATTGCTATAACCGATATGCTTTTTACAACCCTAGTTGTTTTTGCTATATTCTCTTTTTGG
>CAYRCW010000008.1:3085-8336 GCA_964422895.1 uncultured Planctomycetia bacterium
TATTCTCTTTTTGGCTGAGCTTAAATGATAAAAAGTTTATATATCCATTCTTTATGTTTGCTGGACTATCTTTAGCTACAAAAGGTCCCGTAGGGGTGATATTAATATTATTTTCTGTTGTTATATTTGCTATTATCGAGAAAGATCTATTTTACATAAAGAGATTCTTTAATATAAGAGGTATTCTATTAATGCTATTAATAGGCGGATCTTGGTATCTGATGCTCTTTTTAAAGATAGGCAGTATGGAGTTTATAGAACTAATAAGGCAAGAGACTCTGGGTAGATTTCGAGATGGTTTCGTGCATAGAGAGGCGTTTTATTATTACATACCTATTATAGTTGCCGGGTTTTTGCCTTGGTCTCTATTCTTTTTTAAATTCAAAAGGTCGGATTTAAAAGTTAAATTAAATAGGTTTTTAGTGATTTATATTTTTATAGCGTTCATATTTTTTAGTCTCTGTAAGAGTAAATTGCCCACATATATTCTCTCTATATTTCCACTTCTCTCTATAGTCATTAGTAGCGGCATAGAGAGGTCTTGGAACAAAAAGACAGATATAGGATTAATCTTTTTCGCTATTTTAATAATTGTCAGCTTGGCTCTCAGATTTATAGTGCCGGAGATTGTATACGTAGGAGCTAAAATACCTTTTAAATCAATATCTTTAGTTATATTTTTTATAGCACTTCCTCTCCTGATTTTATCCAGGGAAAAATTGAAGATACAGTTTTTTTATCTAACTTTAATACCTGCTTTTATATATTTTTATCTGCTCTTTTCTTATGGGGGTGCATTCTCTAATTATCGTTCAACTGAAAATCTATTTAAGAATAGAGACTTTGAAGCAAGTACCGTTTATACTTGGAAATTTTTTAAACCTAGCATTTTATTTTATTCTAAAGCAAAAGTGGATGAAATAGATAGAATAGAAGATTTTAAAGAGGGCTACCTCGTAATGCCTAAAGATTGTCTTGTAGATTTAAAGACAGATATTCCTGATTTTAAAGTCATATCTTACACTGATAAGTATATATTGATTAAGGTACAAAAGTTACAAGAATAGTTTGATTTTGTAACTTAAAAGATATAGAATCTCTCTATGGCTGAAATATTAACCAATCCTTTTACCCCTCAATCTGGTCTTGAGCCTAAAATATTAGGTGGCAGAAGAGAGCTGGTGGAAGAGTTTTCTTCTCTGCTTGACAAAAGAAATGAGAATGAATATTTCCATCTTCTTTTGCTTGGAGAGTGGGGTAGAGGTAAGACCTCTCTGCTTAAATATTATAAGAAAATATCTCAAAATAAAGCTTATAAGGCTGTCTATACGTCTTTAGCTAAGAGCGCACCTAGGGAGTCTTATAGAGATGTTTTATCTTCTATTGTCGAAGAGATATCTTTTGGTCTTGGTCTTGAAATAGATACCTCTAAGTTCTCTAATAAGTCAAAGAACGTAGCTATATTACTTATAGAAGCGTTGCAAAAAATATTTAAAAAATCTAACTCGCAATTATTGGTTGTATTGATTGATGATATTCAAAATATATCCGATATGCCTAAGGTATTAGACCTTCTAAGACTTGCTCTTTCAAATGAAGATTTTATAAGAGAGACCAATGTGCTGTTCGTACTCTCCTCTACTCCATCAGGTTGGGGGAATTTTTTGAAAAAATATGACCCTATAGGCAGATTTTTTAGAAAAAAACAGATTTTAGACAAGCTCTCTAGAGATAATTTAATAGAGACAATAAGTAATACTCTATCTGGAACAGGGGTTGTTTTTAAAGATGATATTATAGATCTCTGTTGGGATTATTCTGAGGGCCATCCTTACGAGCTGCAGCTTTTGGCGAATCATTTATACGATAATCATATGAGAGGTGTCGTAAGTAAGGAATGTTGGGATATCTCTTTGCTTAATACTTTGAAAGATCTCGGAATAGAATATTTCTCTTTCTTGTATGATAAAGCAAGTGAAAGAGAGAAAGAGCTCCTCGCCATATTTGCACAGAAGAGAGAGTACCTCAGTATTCCGGAATTGAAAAATATAGTAATATTCGAAGAAAAGATAAAGGATTATCCAATCTCTAATATCAAAAATTTTGTTTATAGACTTCTTGATAAAGATCTTCTTTTACGAAGAGATGACAAGAGATATAGGATTTTAGATAAGATGTTTGCAGAGTATATTTTAAAATTTAGGCAATAATATGAACTGTAAGATATGTGGTAATGAAGCCATATTTAAGTTAAAAAACCATAACTTAAAATTGTGTGAAGAGGATTTTAAGGTCTTTTTAGATAGACAGTTTAGGCGTGCAGTAAAAGAGGGTAAAATGTTTGACAGGGAAGGCACGATTCTGGTTGCTGTCTCAGGGGGCAAAGATTCACTTCTATGTTGGCATCTGATTAATAAATTGGCTTATAAGAGCGAGGGCGTCTTTTTAGATTTGGGCATAGAAGGATTTTCCAAAGCAAGTGAAGAGAAAATATCTAGTTTTGCTAAGGAAAGAGGGCTAAAGTTTCAAATATTAAAGATAGAAGAGCTAGCAGGGCTAGATATAAAAACTATGCTAAAGAAAAAAAGGTTCTGTGCGGTCTGTGGAATGATAAAAAGATATTGGTTGAACAGGTATGCCTACGAGAATGGTTTTAATGTCGTAGCTACAGGACATAATTTAGACGATGAGAGCGCAACTCTTCTTGGCAATATACTGCATTGGCAGCTGGGTTATATTAAGAGGCAGTCTCCCAGTTTGAGTTCTTTTGGTTCTAAGCTGGTTAGTCGGGTAAAACCGCTTTATAAGATGAATGAGTATGAGATAAGGACCTATGCAGACCTAGAGAAGATAGACTATCTTAATGATGATTGTCCTTTTAAAAAAGGCAATACTCAAGATATATATAAAGAAGCACTTAACCTTATAGAGAGTTACTCGCCGGGAACAAAGAACAGTTTTCTGTTTCAATTTTTAGATAAAAAGGGAGCTTTATTTGGAGAAGAGGGCAAGCTTGATTTAAGAGAGTGTTCTCGTTGTGGTATGTTGACGACTCAAGAAGTATGCGCATATTGTAAATTGATAGAAAAGGAGAATAACAGATATGAGTTTCAAAAAAAATGAACTTGTAATAGTTCGAGATGATAAAAATAAAACATATCTTCAAAAATTAGATGCTAAAGGGCGATTCCAGTCTCATGTGGGTGTAGTCTTCCATAAAGATATAATAGGGAAAGAAGAGGGAGAAGTGTTTTTAACATCTACAAATAGAGAGGTTGCTATATTCTATCCTACACTTAATGATTATATACATAAGATGGGCAGAAAGACGGCTATAATACATCCAAAAGATATAGGTATTATACTCTTTTTAGCAGACATAAAGCCAGGTGATAGAATAGTTGAGGCAGGCACAGGTTCCGGAGCATTGCTTTTGTCACTTAGTCGTTATGTAGGCAAGAAAGGTCATATATATTCATATGATAATCGTTCTGAACTTCAAGATGTTGCTCGCAAGAATTTAGAGAAGTTTTACAACAAACTTCCCACCAATATAACTTTTAAAGAACAGGATATTACTCATGGAATAAGTGAGAATGAGATTGATGCCATAGTTCTGGATTTTTCTCAGCCTTGGGACGTTATCCCTGAGGCGGTTAGCTCTTTGCGAAGAGGTGGTCATTTCTCTTCGTATGTACCAACCATTATCCAGGCTGAGAGATTTGTCAAAGAGTTAGAGGTAACTGAATCTTTTTTAGATATTGAGACAGTTGAAGTCTTACTCAGGCCTTGGCAGATAAAAGGATATAGCGTAAGACCTCAGCATCGCATGGTAGGTCATACAGGTTTTATGGTCTTTTCCAGATTCAAAGGCTACTTAAATACTGATAAGTAATAATAATTATTAAACTTTAAATCTTTAATTTGAAGATATTAGTTATAACTTTAAGTAATATAGGAGATGCTGTCTTAACGACAGGTGTTATAGAAGCATTAAGAGCCAAGTTTCCTAAGGCTAATCTAGACCTGGTAGTAGGAGATAGGGCGAAAGATGTATTTTCTCATGACAACAGAATTGATAAGATCTATCCATATAAGAAAAATATCCCCCTTTTAAATAAATTTAAATTCTTTTTAAGACTGAGAAGTAATAAATATAATCTTGTTGTTGATCTAAAAAATATCTTTGCAGCTTACTTTATATCTTTGCGTCCATTAAAAAGTAGCCATATTAAAGCACATGTCTACTTGAAACATAATATGGCTTTAAGGAGGTTCTTTACTAAAGCAGAGCTTAAAGATTTTAAACCCAAAGTATTATGGGCTAGCGAAGATATGGTGGCAGTAGAATCATTTATGTTGAGGGACTATATTGTAGTATCTGCTATTGCAAAGAGTTTGACTAAATCCTGGCCTTTAGAATACTTTAGAGAGCTAATAGCGATGTTTTTGAAAGATTATCCGGATTTAGATGTAGTATTAACAGGAAGTGGTGAGGAAGAGAGTGTTTTAGAGAGCCTGGTTATAGATAGCAGAGTTAAAAACCTTAGTAATAAGACTACAATACCTCAATTGGCATATTTGATAAAAGAAGCAGAGGTGGTAATAACAAATGATAGTGCATCTTTGCATTTAGCATCAAGTGTTAATACCCCTACAGTTGCTATATTTGGTCCGACATCTTCTGATAAGTATGGCCCTCTATCAGATGGCTCTGTTATTTTAAAGAGAAGCTATATCTGTTCTCCTTGTGAACGTTCACAGTGTCTTTTTTTTGATAAAAGGTGCCTTAGTTCTATAAAGCCGGAGTATGTTTTGAAGATTTTAAAGAGAGTCTTAGATAAAATAATTTATAAGAATAGTACGCAGAAATATAAGAGAATACTTCTTAGCCGTACAGATAGGATGGGAGACCTAATTCTTACTACTTCTGTTATTGAAGTTGTAAGGGAGTATTTTCCGGATGCATATATCTGTTTTTTAGCTAGCTCTAAACTAATGCCAATAATAAAAGACAATCCTTATATTGATGGTATTGTTGGTCTAGATAAAGATAAAGAGCATAAAGGTATATTTGGATTTTTAAAATTACTTAGAAAGATAAGAAAGAAAAAATTTGATCTTATTATCAATTTTCATCCTACAAATAGAAACCATATTTTAGCTTTTCTTTCTGGGATTAAAGAGCGCGTTGGATACGATCTTAAGTTGGGTATTCTTAACAATTTAAGAGTAAAGCATGATAAACAGA
>CAYRCW010000008.1:8436-16877 GCA_964422895.1 uncultured Planctomycetia bacterium
TACGATCTTAAGTTGGGTATTCTTAACAATTTAAGAGTAAAGCATGATAAACAGAGAGGAGAGATGAAAGAGGCAGAGTATAATTTTAATCTTCTTAGAAAAATAGGGATTGATAAGGTGTCTTTAAAGCAATACTTAAAACCTGATAAAAGTGCTTTAGAATGGATAGATAACGATCTTGAAAGTAAAAACATAACTCGTTTTGCAGTTATCCATCCGGGAGCATCTTGTAAATCCAAACTCTGGGAGTTGGGTAATTTTATAGAGTTGAGCAGGAGAATAAAGGCCGAAAATGATCTAGATGTTGTATTCGTACTGGGCCCAGAGGATAGAGATTTGGAGAGAAGATTGAGTGAAAATTTAGATTTTAAGTTCTCTCTCTACTTTAGTATTAGTTTAGAGAGGTTGATAGCACTAATATCAAGAGCATCGTTTATGATATCTAACGATTCAGGTCCTATGCATATAGCGGATAGCCTGAACAAACCTTTAATCACTATATTTGGAAGAAATCAAGCTGGGCTATCATATAAGCGTTGGGGTCCTATGGGCGAGAACGCTAAAGTAGTATATGAAGATCCAGACTGCAAGGAGTGTCTTGCTCATAATTGTGATAAGGAATTTATCTGTCTTAGAAATATTACGGTAGATAGGGTCTATAATGAATTTAAGGATATGTTTAGTAGAATATGAATATGAAAAGATTATTGTTAGTAGTATGCTTAATCTTAAATGTGTCTTGTGTTAGACGAGAAGCTATGAGATTGCCGGCTATCTACGATAGAGAGTGGGCTGATAGTGATATAACTATATCTAAGAGTGAGATGGTTGGTCTTATTGGCGAGAGCCATCTATATAAGATTCGCTGGCTTGGGTTAACGGTAGCTGAAGCAGAGCTTGAGAATTTAGGTGTAGAGGATTATAAAGGTAAAGAGTGTTACCATGTGGCTATAAGAGTGCGAACTCATAAGGTCTTAAGCTTGATATTTAAAGTTAGAGATGAGTTCCATTCTTATATAGATAGAGATACCTTAAAACCTTTGGCCTATACAGTTAAAAGGAGAGAGGGTGGATATAACTCTGAATCAGAGATGATATTTGATTATGATAATAATAAGGTGATCTACCGCTCGCTTACAGATGGTTCTAAGAAAGAGATAAAGATAGAGCCTGACTATAATGATTTTATCAGTTGTTTTTATAGGTTCAGAGTCTCTGATTTTGATAAAGATTCTTACATCTTTAAAGCTGTTCAAAGAGCAAAGATATGGCAAGTAGATATTGAGATTATTAAAAGAGGTTTTCTTGAGATGCGGGGATATGGTACACCTAAAGTTATATTGGTAAAAATAACAGCATCGAGCGGAGAAGAGAAAGCAAAAGGTAGTGCTTGGATATGGTTCTCTGGAGATGAGAAGAAAGTTCCGCTTCTGGGTCAATTTAATGTTGATATTCCAGTTGTAGGTACAGTAAGGATTGTGTTGGAAGCTTAGTTGCTTATTTGGGCCTCTCTCCTTGAATAATAAGGTTCATAATGATATTATTTTAAGCATGATTAATAAGTCTATTAGAGATTGGGTTTTAAAAAACGGAGATTCAATTAAATCTATTCTTGAGTCGTTTAAGTCTAAGCGTATTCTTGTGATAGGGGATTTAATATTAGATCAATTTATCTGGGGAGACGTATCTCGTATCTCTCCTGAAGCACCGGTTCCAGTTGTTTGGGTGAAAAGGGAATCCTATATGCCTGGAGGGGCTTGTAACGTTGCCCACAATCTCTCTGAATTGGGATCCAAAGCCTCTATAATGGGTATTGTAGGTGATGATACAAATGGAGGAATATTATTGTCTGAATTAAACAATATCGGGATAGATACAGATAGAGTTATCACGGACTCCTTGCGCCCTACGACTCATAAAGTACGAGTCATTGCTCATTCTCAGCAAGTTGTAAGAATAGATAGAGAGAGCCCGGATAATGTGAGCAGGAAATCTGTAAATTCTATCTTAAGTATGTTAGAAGAAGAGATTAGAAGTGCAGATGCTGTTATCATTGAAGACTATGGTAAAGGCCTAATATCTCCGCAACTTTTGAAGAGGGTGGTTGAACTAGGAAAGAAGTTTAAGAAGATTGTAACCGTTGATCCCAAAAACGAGCATTTTAAATATTATAAAGGTATTACTACAATTACACCTAACAAGGCAGAGGCAGAAGAGGCGGTTGGATTTAAGATAGATAATGAGGATAGTTTAAGAAGAGCTGGCGAGAAACTTATAAAAACATTAGATATAAAGTCTGCTTTGATTACCTTAGGAGATAAAGGTATCTATCTCTTTGAAGTAAATAAGAACCCTGTACATCTTCCTACCATGGCTCGCCAAGTCTACGACGTCTCTGGAGCAGGCGATACTGTAATAGCTGTGTTTACTCTTGCAGTTGCCTCAGGTGCAAGTTTAGTCCAAGCAGCATATATTGCTAATCAGGCAGCTGGGATAGTTGTAGGTAAGATGGGGACAGCAACAGTGAGCAAAAAAGAGCTTTGGGGAGAGATAAAGAAGTGGAAGTAACAGCTGTCATACCAGCGCATCTTGATTCAAGACGGCTTGTCAGAAAAGTCTTAAGGAAGATTAAGGGTAAGAGTTTAATTGAGCATGTATATCGCCGCGTTAAAGAGTCAAAGCTTATTGAAGGGGTCTACGTTGCTTCATCAGATAGAGAGATAATAGATGAAGTCATATCTTTTGGCGGTGAATATATAGAGACAGAGAAAAAGCATAACTGTGGCACTTCAAGAGTTTCTGAAGTTGCATCTAGTATAAATTCAGACATAATTATCAATATTCAGGCCGATGAGCCTCTTATATCTCATGAACTGCTTGATAGTATGGCAGAACATATGATGAAGGATAGAGATATAGATATACTGACACCAGTTAAGAAGATAGTAAATATTAACGAGATAAATGATAATAATGTGGTCAAAGTCTTATTTGATAAAGCTAACAAAGCTCTATATTTCTCTCGTTTGCCGATACCGTATAATAGTGGAATCTACTATAAGCATGTAGGCATTTATTGCTTTAAAAAGAGTTTTTTACTTGATTATCCTATGCTAAAAGAGAGCTATATAGATAAGAGCGAAAAATTAGAACAGTTGAGATTTTTATACAATGGTTATAAGATAGCTGTATTTGTTACAGAGTATGAAACTATTGGAGTTGATACAGAAGAAGATTTAAAAAGAGTAGAGGAGATATTAGGTTGAAGAAAATAGGATTCGATAATGATAAATATTTGGATGAGCAGAGCAAAGAGATTTTAAGTCGAATAGAGAGTTATGGTAATAAGCTCTATTTGGAGTTTGGAGGTAAACTGCTTTACGATTATCATGCTGCCAGGGTTTTGCCTGGCTATGACCCTAATGTGAAGATAAGGCTACTTCAAAAGCTAAAAGAGCAAGCAGAGATTATATTGTGTATATATGCAGGCCATATTGAACAGAGAAAGATAAGAGCCGATTTTGGTTTTACATATGATGTTGATGTTCTAAAGATAATAGATGATCTAAAAGGCTGGGGCTTGGATGTCTCAGGGGTGGTTATTACCCGCTATGAAGAGCAGCCCGCGGCTAAGATATTTAAGAATAAATTGCAAAGGAGAGACATTCCGGTATATACACATGGTTATACTAAAGGCTACCCTAACGATGTGGATCTTATTGTAAGCGATGAAGGATATGGTAAGAATCCTTATATTGAGACCAAAAAACCTCTTGTCATAGTTACTGCTCCCGGTCCAGGAAGCGGTAAGCTGGCAACCTGTTTATCGCAATTATATCATGGGCATAAAAGGGGAATTCAAGCTGGTTATGCAAAGTTTGAAACTTTTCCTATCTGGAATATTCCTCTCAAACACCCTGTCAATTTTGCTTATGAAGCTGCAACAGCTGACATGGGTGATTACAACTTGATAGATCCTTTTCATCTTAAGGCTTATGGAGAAGAGGCTGTAAATTATAATAGAGATGTAGAGACGTTCCCTATATTAGAGAGGATCTTAGAGAAGATTACCGGAGAGAGTTCAATATATAAATCTCCAACTGATATGGGTGTTAATAAGTGCGGTTTTGGTATTACAGATGATCTTATTGTAAGTGAGGCGGCAAAGCAAGAGATAATAAGAAGATATTTTAGATATAGATGTGAATATATGCTTGGTCTTGTTGATAAAGATGCTGTAGAGAGGATAGAAGATTTGATGAAGAAGGTTGGGGTTAAAGAAGAGGATAGAAGAGTTGTCTCCATTGCAAGAGCTGCAGCTATTTCAGCAGAAGAGCCTGGCAAAGGTCATAAAGGTGTATTTTGCGGAGCTGCTATTGAACTGTCAGACGGAAGTATAATCAGCGGAAAAAATTCACCTCTTATGCATGCAGCCTCCAGTGTTGTCTTAAATGCAGCAAAGACTCTTACTTCTATGCCTGACAATATTCATCTTCTTTCTCCAAATATAATAGAATCTATAAAGAGTTTTAAAAAAGATGTTATGGATGCAAAGAGTGCCAATCTTAATTTAGAAGAGACGCTTATTGCTTTAAGTATATCTGCGGCAACGAATCCTGCAGCACAGTCTGCTATGGAGAGTTTAAATAAATTAAAAGGGGCTGAAATACATATGACATATATGCCTACGGCTGGAGATGAGTCAGGGCTTAGAACACTATCTCTAAATCTTACAAGCGATCCTAATTTTTCGCCTCACAATGTTTACTTGGTATAATAAGATATGGAAAATAGAAAGATAAAAATAGCCGATTTTAATGTAGGAGAGGATTCTGAACTATTGTTTATTTTAGGTCCTTGTGTTATTGAGAATTACAAATCTCTCTTAGATAATGCAAAAAATATAAAATCTATCACAGAGAGTGAAGGTGTAAACTGTATATTTAAAGCAAGCTATGATAAGGCTAACAGAACATCGTTAGACTCTTTTCGCGGGGTAGGATTAAAAGAGGGATTATCAATGCTCTCTGAAATAAAAAATAGTCTTGGTCTTCTTGTTACCTCTGATGTGCATTCAGTTTCTGATGTTGAAGAAGCAGCTCAAGTATTAGACTTGATTCAGATTCCTGCACTGTTATGTCGTCAAACTGATATAATTGTTGAAGCTGCAAAGACAGGAAAGCCTGTCAACATAAAGAAAGGTCAGTTTATGGCTCCCTGGGATATGGTTAAGGCAGTTGATAAGGTATATAAGCAGGGGAATGAGAATGTTATAGTGACAGAGCGAGGGAGCTGCTTTGGTTACAACTACCTTATAAACGATTTTAAGGCAATTCCTAGGATGCAAAGAGATAATCTAGTGGTTATATTTGATGCAACCCATAGCGTCCAGCTTCCTTCGAAAGGTATAAAGAGCGGTGGAGAACGGGAATATGTATTACATTTAAGCAAGGCAGCAGCAGCTGTTGGAGTAGATGGATTTTTTATGGAGGTTCACGAAAGTCCTCAAGATGCTTTATCAGATGCATCTTCAATGATAGACTTTAATCAGCTTCAGGAGATAATAAGAATAATAAAAAAGATAAAAGGTGCGATAGATGGATAAAGATGTAGTTTTAAAAAGAGCGAGAGAGATATTAAAGATTGAGAATGAAGCAATCCAAGCTTTAACTGTCGGAGATGAGTATATAGAGGCAATAAAGATATTGTTGGATTGTAAGGGTAGAGTAGTTATCACAGGAATGGGTAAGCCCGGGATTATTGCGCAGAAAATATCTGCAACTATGTCGTCGACAGGGACTCCCAGCCTATGCCTACATCCTGCAGAGGCTGTTCATGGGGATTTAGGCAGAGTTACTAAAGACGATGTTGTAGTGGCGCTCTCAAATAGTGGAGAGACTGATGAGATAAAGAATCTCTTGCCGGTTATAAAGCTTATTGGAGTAAAACTTATCGCAATAACGGGTAATGTGAATTCTACCCTGGCTCAAATAAGCGATGTTGTTATAAATGCTAAAGTTGATAGAGAGGCTTGTCCTTTCAATCTTGCTCCTACTGCAAGTACTACGGTTATGCTTGCTATTGGGGATGTATTGGCCATAACCCTCTTAGAATTAAAAGGCTTTAATCAGGATGACTATGCACTTTACCATCCGGCCGGTGTTTTAGGTAAGAGATTGTTACTTAAAGTTGAAGATGTTATGAGAAAAGGTAAAAATCACCCTGTTGTTAAAGTTGAGGATTTTGTGAAAGATGTTTTAGTTGAGATAACTAAATCGCATGCCGGTAGTGCTACAATCGTTGACTTAGATGGTAAGTTAAAAGGGATTTTTACAGATGGTGATTTAAGACGCTGGCTGGGTAGAGAAGGCGATATTCTTAATAATAATGTAGGCTCTGTTATGAGTGAAGAACCGAAGAGAGTAGAGTTTGGCAGTCTGGCTGTGGAAGCAGGTAAGACTATGCAGGAGTTTAGGATAGATGAGATTGTTGTAGTAGACAAAGATAATCGCCCGATTGGTTTAATAGACATTCAGGATCTACTAAAATCGGGGCTAGTCTAATGATAGTATCTGAAGATTTAAAACAGAAGCTGAAGAGTATCAAATTATTGATATTGGATGCAGATGGAGTATTAACTGATGGGAAGATATATTATGGTAGCTATGGTGATGAGGTTAAAGTTTTTGATGTAAAAGATGGCCTGGGTTTAAGCCTCTGGAAGAGAGCTGGTAAAATATCATGCATATTAACGGCTAAAAAATCGCCATTATTAAAAAGAAGAGCAAGAGATGTTAAGATATTTAAAGTTTATCAAAATGCATATAGAAAGATAGATGTATATAGAAAGTTAAAGAGTAAGTTTTCTTTAAGTGATTCAGAGATATGTTATATCGGAGATGATCTTATAGATATAGGGGTCTTAAGAGAAGCCGGATTATCAGTTACTGTTCTCGGCGCACCTTCTGAAGTTAAAGAAGTTTCGGATTATATTGCAAATAGTCCTGGAGGATCTGGAGCAGTAAGAGAGGTCATAGAGCTTATTCTTAAAGAACAGGATTTGTGGAATAAATTAGTCCAAGATTTGACCAATGATTAATAAAAAAGATTGGCATATTCATAGCATATATTCTGGTGATTCAACTACTCTGCCAAGCAAGATTGTAGATGTTGCTATAGAGAGAGGGTTAGAGAGCATATGTGTTCTTGACCATAATACTATAAGAGGCGGTTTAGAAGCTAGAGAGTATGCTCGGGGTAAAGATATCGAGGTTTTAGTCGGAGCTGAGATTAAAACAGATAAGGGTGAGATTGCAGGTATAGGGCTTGAGAGCGAGGTGGAGTCTCGCGAGCTTTTCTCTGTGATAAGAGAGATGAAATCTCAGGGTGCTAAGATTTTAATACCGCATCCTTATGGGGGTATAAGATATGCGAAGAGAGAGTATAGCATAGAAGAGGTTGGTTTCTTTGCAGACTATATAGAGATATTTAATGGGAGAAGCTTCTTTAACTTTTATCAACATAAAGTTTTATATCTTGCTGAGAGATTTGATATTACCCCTGTTCGCGGAAGTGATGCTCATTTTGCATTTGAGATAGGCAATCTCAGTATCAATACTATGTATAAAGGTGTGATAGGATTTTTTACAACAGGAATAATAAACATAAACTCTCCGAGAAGGAGAAGGCTGAAGAGAGGGTGAAAGCTTTAATAGTTTTTTACTCCTTTAGCGGTAATACAAAAAATATTGCTTTAGGTATAAAGGATATCTTAATCAAAAAAGAGATAGATGCTGAAATTCTAGAGCTTAAGCCTGATATAGAGAGTAAGAATTTTATAAGACAAGCGGTTCAATCTTTATTTTCTAAGAAAGTTAAATTGTCTAATCAAGATATTTTAGATGTATCCGAATATGACTATATTTTTCTGGGTACTCCAGTGTGGGCTTTTGCTCCCTCCCCGGCTCTTAGAAGTTTTATAGAGAGATGTAGTACTTTAAAAAAGAAAAAAGCCTATCTCTTTGCGACCTATGGTAGTGGTGTAGGAAAAGAGAGGTGTATGGATAAGTTAGAGCGTTTGCTATCAAAGAGATTTAACTCTGTCATAGGTAAGATTATGATATCAGATAAGAAGATAGACGATAAAGAGGGTCTATCAAAAGTATTTAATGATAATATTAAATTATGAAAGTAGCTATATTTGCTGGCGGTAGCGGAACAAGACTCTGGCCACTTTCAAGGCCAAGTTATCCTAAGCAATTTCTCAAAATAGACTCGGAGTATTCTTTTTTTCAAAATACTATTTTAAGATGTTTAAAGAGATTTGAGACAGAAGATATTATAATATCGGCACATAGAGATTATAAGTTTCATGTATTGTCTGACACTATGAAGATTTTGCCTGACAATAAGGAATTACCACATCTAATCTTTGAACCTGA
>CAYRCW010000008.1:16977-19235 GCA_964422895.1 uncultured Planctomycetia bacterium
CGGATGCTCTTTAGCGGTTAAGAGCTTTGTTGAGAAACCTGATAAAGACAAGATTAAATCTTTAGTAGCAGAGAGAGATTGTTTTTGGAATTCCGGTATGTTCTGCTTTAAGATAGGTACTATTCTAGCGGAGATCAAGAAATATATGCCTGATGTAATGAGATTCTTAGATCTTAGCTGGGATGATTTTATGGAGAATTTCTCCAACCTTCCTAATATATCAATAGATCATGCGATAATGGAGAAGACCGATAATGTAGTTTTAATGCCGCTTAAGGATATTAATTGGAGCGACATTGGATCTTTTGAAGCTTTATACGATATTTTAGATAAAGATAGTTCTAGCAATGTATTATTAGGCGATGTCTTAGTTGAGGATACCAAAGGGTCTCTCTTAATAAGCGAAAAGAGGCTTATATCTGCTATAGGACTAAAAGATATGCTTGTGGTTGAGACGGAAGATGCTATTCTAATTGCTCCAAAAGCAGAGTCTCAGAAAGTGAGGAATATTGTCCAGAGATTAAAAGAAAACAAGAGAGAAGAGGCTTCTGAGCATAAGACTCACTATAGACCTTGGGGAAGCTTTAATATATTAGAGGAGAGTGAAAGTTATAAGATAAAACATGTATCTGTAAATCCTAAAGAGAGTTTGAGTCTACAGCTTCATAATAGTAGAAGCGAACATTGGGTTGTAGTTAGGGGTAGGGCTAGAGTTATAATAGGGGAGATAGATAAGCTAATTGAGAAGAACGAGTCTATATATGTTCCTAAGAAGACAAAGCATAGATTGGAGAACCCAGGGGATAGTGTCTTAGAGATAATAGAGGTTCAAAACGGAAGCTATCTTGGAGAAGATGATATTATCAGATTTGATGATAAATACAGCGATTTACGGTAGACTTATTTAAGAAGAAATTCGATTAATCTTTTTGCCAAAAATTTTCTAAACGTATCTTTTTTATTTCCTTTGATGTCGGTTATAAGAATACCATGATGATACTCTTTATCTTTTTTCTTCATTTTCCAGACTACTTTGCCTTGAATAGGGACTAAGATAGGTTCTTCACTATCTAAAGAGAGCTTCATCTTTATAACAGAATTTTCCTTAAGCGGCATAGGCGTTACTAGGCACATGCCTCTTATTGAGATATCTCTTGTCTCGGCATTCTTTACTTTTTGAGGTGCTGTTATCTCTACGGAGTACTCTAGAGGCATTCTTCCGTATTTTCTGCGGTTGTTCTTTGTCTTTACCATAATAAAATTATATCATAATATTCTAGCTTTTCCAAAAAATTATTATATTTATAACATATAAACTTGGTTTACGTCTTAAATTTAAAATAGTATAATCACATTGATAATATGAAAGATAAAAGTGCAGAAGGTCAAATATTGAGTGAGATTGAAAGCCTTAAGAGGCAGATTGATGAGTTTAAAAGGTTGCAAAGGGAGTGGAAGAGAGCCGAAGAGGATTTAAAAACAAGCGAAGATAACTACAAAAAGCGTACTCAATCTATATATGATGTTATCTATGAGATAGACTCTGGGGGCATATTTACTTTTGTAAGTAATTCTATAGAGAGATATGGCTATGAACCTAAGGATTTAGTAGGAAAGCATTTCAAAATTTTTATCCATTCAGATGATATTGAAAGAGTAAGCAGAGAGGTGATCCTGCCTCACTATTTAGGTACTGTTACAGGCGATGACGAGTCTCCCAAATTATTTGATGAGCGTAGAACTGGAGAGAGGATGACTAAATATCTAGAGGTTAAGGTTACACCTAAAGATGTTAAGGGAGATAAAGATCATAGGTCAGTCGAATTGCATGCAGCTGGCAAGTGGATTAAAAGTGAAAAAGGAGAGGGTAAATTTGTTGGTAGCATTGGTGTAATAAGAGATATTACAGAACGTAAGCAAGTAGAGAAAAATCTCAAGTCTACCTACGATCATATCGAGCATCTTTATAAAGAGTTAGAGGAAGAGAATAAAAGATTAGACGAGTTGAATGAATTAAAATCTGGATTTGTAGCTAATGCATCTCATGAGATAAGAACACCTCTGGCTGTTATTAAAGAGTCTGTCGGATTATTCCTTGATCATATGTCGAAAGATTTAGCCGAGGAACAGAAGATTGTGTTGGCCATGACAAAAAATAATATCGATAAACTTGCTAAGATGGTCAATTCATTGCTTGATGCATCTAAGATAGAGGCTGGCAAGCTTGAATTGGATAAAGAAGAGACCAATATAAAAGA
>CAYRCW010000009.1:0-14212 GCA_964422895.1 uncultured Planctomycetia bacterium
AGAGATAGAGATGAATTTAAATACTCAATTTGATCCTGAATTAGGATATAAGTTTTTAAAATTTTCACCCGATATTTTTGACTATCAAAGCCGTTAATTCTAGGACTTAAAATTGTTTTTAAAAATGAACACTTTTTTAAAGAGATTTTTATTTTTAGCGCTGTTCTTATTTATAGCTAGAGATAGTGCTGCTATAACAGAAGAAGAGCAGTTTAAAGATTGGATTATAGGTCAAAATTATAGTTATTTTAGGCATGGCATAGATAGCGAGAGCGGTTTTCCTTACGATCATATAGTCGTAGAAGAGGATGGCTCCTTTCTGTATGGCAAATATACAAGTCCCTCTATCGTAGGCTTATGGATGGTCCTTTTAGCCGATATTATAAAAGGAGATCTGGTTTTAAATGATTTTAGTAAGGTTGAGGCTGGAAGAGCTCTTTTGAAAACAGTTAAGTCTATTAAGAGAGCGTCTAAATGGAAGGGGTTTTTGTATTGGTATGAATTAAAAGATGGTATAGAAGCAGCAGAAGATAGAGTTATATCAAGTTATGATAATGGTAATTTTGCGCTAGCTCTTATGGTTGTCTCAGGAGCTTTTATAGATTCCAAAAGTTCTTGGCAGAGAAGCATAAAAAGAGAGATAGACTCTATGCTAGCAGATCAGAAAGTTGGCTGGGAAGAGCTATACGACAGAGAGGCTGGACTTCTATGCGGTGCTTATAGATATGGACCTATATCTTATCTTTGGATAGATAGGTTTTATACTGAAGCTAGGCTTGCCGCTCTTGTTTCTTTAGTTTTGACCGATTTACCGCAAGGCTTATGGAAAAAACTTCTAAGAGATAAAAACTGTCCTAGGGGTAACTATATTTTGAGCAATGGTTGTAGTGTAGACTTTTTAAAACCATGGCAGGGTGCATTTCAAGCTTGGCTGCCTTTATTATTTGTGCCGGAGATGGAAGTAGCACCTCCCTTAAAGAAGATGCATTCTAATTATGCAGCGATTCAAGTAGATTATGCTTTAAAATCGAATATCCCATTGTTACGTTCTGCTGCTGCAGATCCTGCAGGTAAAGACGGAGAGTATTGCTATGAGCCAGCCTTAGGAATATTTAATGCAAGTGAAGACTGGGTAAGATCTGATATAGCTGCTCCTTATGCTACAGCTTTGCTCTATCCTGTAGATGAGAAGATGAGTTTAGATCTATTTAGAAAAACTTTAGAGAGTTTCCCTCAGATATTAGGGCCTTTAGGTTTTTATGATTCAATATCCGAAGAAGGTAAGGTTGCAAAGGTTTATCTGGCTTTTGACCAACTGCAGCTCTTACTGGCTTTTTTTTATGAAGTAAATCAAGATTATTTCCTTTCATATTTAAAAAGCGTTTCAAAGGGAGATTTATTAAAGGATCTCTATTCTTGCATTGATTTTTAAATTATATTCCAATCACCATCTTTGTTCCTAAAATCAAGAGTAGTAGACCGAATATCTTACGTAGCATATCTTGAGGTATAGAGATTGCTATTTTAGCACCGATTAACCCTCCGATAAAGAAACCAATACATATTAAAGCTGCAACTTTAATATCTACATGTCCAGATTTAAAATATGTCCAAGCTGCAAGTAGCCCAATAGGCGGTATCATTAAAGCTAGGGTTGTACCTTGAGCTAGGTGTTGATTAAATTTTAAAAAATATATCAAAGCAGGGATTATAAGAGTAGCTCCTCCTATACCAAGGGTTCCGCTCAATATTCCACCTCCTAAGCCTATGAGACTGCAGATTAAGATAAGATTCATAAATACCTCCTTATTTAGCAGTGAGATAAGATTGAAATTTAGCTTAGTTTATTATATGCTATATTTATGCTACTTAAAAGTTTAGAAATCTATGGATTTAAATCTTTTGCAGAGAAGACTATTCTTGAGTTTGAGCCAGGCGTTACTGCAATTGTAGGCCCCAACGGTTGTGGCAAATCTAATATAGTTGATGCTATGAAGTGGGTATTAGGCGAACAGAGTGCAAAAGAACTCCGGGGCGGTTCTATGGAAGATGTTATATTCAACGGAACTGAACTTGCTGATAAGGTTAATTTTGCAGAGGTATCTTTAAAGATATCGAATGAGAGCGGCAAGCTTCCTATAGATTTTAGCGAGGTTATTATATCTAGAAGACTATTTAGAACAGGCGAGAGCGACTATCTTATCAACATGGCTCCTGTCAGGCTAAAAGATGTTCAAGAACTTATTGCAGGTACTGGTATAGGTACAAAGGCTTATTCTCTTATGGAGCAAGGTAAGATGGATCTTATTGTTAGTTCAAAGCCTGAAGAGAGAAGATATGTTTTCGAAGAAGCAAGCGGTATAACACGTTTTAAGAATAAAAAGAAAGAGGCAGAACGTAAATTGGAGCACACAGAAAACAACCTATTACGTGTTTCAGATATTATCTCCGAAGTTAGACGTCAGATATCTTCATTAGAGAGACAGGCGCGGAAAGCAGAAAAATATAAAGTTGCTTATGAAGAGGTTAAGAATAAAGAGATTATTTTAGCATCTGTAAAGATAGAGGCATATAAAAATTCTATATCTTCTTTTTCGTCTAAGAAAAAGATCTTCAATGAAGATTCTATTAAGATGCAGAAGCTTTTAGAGGCTAAAGAATCTTTAGCAAGAACTCTAAGAGATAATATATCTAAATCCTCCGAAAGCATTGCTCAGGTAGAGAACAAATTAAGAGAGTTCTCTTCTAAGCAGCAGAGAAATAAAGAGAGAATAGAATGGAGTAGTCAGGTTATAGAAGAGAGTAAGGAGAGGATAGAAGTACTAAAGGGAGAGCTTCAAGATATAGCAGCTAGAGTTGATACATCTAAAGATAAGATGGTAGAGCTTCAAGAGGAGAGAGAGTCTTTTGGTCAGGAAAGAGAGGGCTTAGACCAAGGTATTAGCGATAAGAAGATCAATATTGAAACAATAATTAAAGAAGAGAATGAGATAAAAGATGAGATAGAGGGTATAAAGTCTAAAATATTAGAGTATAACTATGAATTTACGCAGAAGCATAATCTGTTCTTAGAGCTTGAGAGTGAATCTAAGTCTCTTAGGATACGTATTGAAAGATTAAAAGAAAATCGTAGTGATATAAAGATTAAACTAGAAGAGCAGGGTTCTAAAATAGATAGATTGGAGACAGAGCTTAAAGACAAAGAACAGGAATTTGAAATACTAGAGAGTGATTTAGATAAGATCTCTCATGATAAGATTGAGCTTGAGAAAAAGAAAGAATTATTAATATCTGAGAAAATAGATCTAGAGAAAAAACTTGCTAATTATGAAGCAAGGCTTAATAGTTGGCTTGAAATTCACTCTAAAGGTTTAGGGTATTCTGATGGGGCTAAGAGATTAGGAGAGAGATTTTCACATTTAGTTTTAGGTAGAGTATCCGATATTATAAAAGTTGCCCCTGAGTATGTAGACAGAGTAGAGTCTGCTTTTGGTGAAAAATTAAAATCTTTAGTGGTAGAAAATAGAGAGTCTGCAGTTGAGATACTAAAGTATTGTAAAAAAGAGAATTTATCCGATATAGAGATAGTAATTCTTTCGGAGTTAATCTTTAAAGAGTCTGAGTATATAGAGGGTGCATTTCCTATAACCTATTTTATAGATATAGATGCTAGCAAGAAGACAATTCTTTCATTAGTTAAAGATGTTTTTTATGTTGAAGAACCTCAAAAAGCTCGAGAGATAAGTTTTAATTATCCAAATTATAGATTTTTAACCCAAGGTTATCTAGCTTTCCAAGGACCAACCTTAGGCATAGGTTTTGATCTTACTAAGGATCTGGGATTATTGGATAGAGAGGGTAAGATAGAGAGACTCAAAGAAGAGATTGAGAATTTCAGAAAGAGCATAGAGTCTTTATCGATAGAGATAGAAGAATCAGAGTTAAAACATTCCAAGATAACTGAAAAGTTTTCTGACTGCGAAATAAAAAAATCTGATCTTAATGGAGAGATTATCGGTCTAAAGAAAACTTTAGAGTCAGAACAGTCTAATAAAGAGAGATTGCTTCAAGAAAGAGAAATATTAAATTTAGATATAGATGATATAGAGACGCAACTTGATAGCGATGGGTCGCGTAAGGAGAGACTGAAATTAGAACTTGATGAAGCTTCAAGTAGAGTCAAAGAGGATGAAGAGAGATTAACATTTTTACAAAATAATCAGAAAGAGCTTCTTGATAAAAAGCATGAGTTTTCTATAGAGCTTGCTCAGCTTGAGACAAAAGAATCTTCTTACATAGAGAGGAAGCAGAAGTATGATGATATATATGGAGCTGTTGAATTAGAGTTAAAGAATTTAGGGATAGATAAAGAGAGAAGAGAGAGTGAGAGTTCAGATATTACTATAAAGATAAGTCAACTAGAAGAAGAGATTTCTCGTCTTGAGAATGAGAACGATGATTTAAAAATTAGGTTAGAAGAAGATTCTGTAATACTTACTCAAGATAAGAGTGAATATGAAACGTTAAAATCTCAGTTTGAGAAAGAAGAAGATGAGCTTATAAAATTGAGGAATGAATCTGTCAGCTATAAAGACGAAGCTCATAATATAGATCTTAATATGAATGAGAATGAATATAAAATCAGGAGTATAAAAGAACGGCTTAGCCAAGTCTACAATATAACTGATATTCCAGATAAAATCGAAGGAGAAGTGAATATAGATAACATAGAGGAAGAGTTGAAAGAGCTTCAAGAGAAGTTAGGAAGAATGGGCGAAGTTAATCTTGTTGCTATTGAAGAGCATAAGAGCTTAAAGGAGCGGGCAGTATTTCTAGAGAGCCAAGAGAGAGATCTCTTGGAAGCAAAAGATTCTCTTCAAGCTGCTATTAGAAGAATAAATAAGACTACGCGTGATATGTTTTCGGGGACTTTTCAAGAGGTTAGAGCCTCTTTTAAAGAGATATTTCCGCGTCTTTTTGGCGGTGGAGATGCAGATCTTGTTTTAGAAGATGGTATAGATTGCCTTGAAGCTGGTATTGAAATATTGGCTAGACCTCCAGGGAAGAAATTACAGAGCGTTAGCTTGCTTTCAGGCGGAGAGAAGGCCCTTACGGCACTTTCGTTATTATTTTCTATTTTCCAAATTAAGCCTTCTCCGTTCTGTATTCTCGATGAGGTTGATGCTCCGCTAGACGAATCCAATATAGATAGATATAGAAGAATGATGGAGGAATTTTCTAGACTATCTCAATTTTTAGTTATAACTCACAATAAGCGGACTATATCAACAGCTGATGTTATATATGGTATTACTATGGAAAATACAGGTATATCAAAAATAGTCTCTGTTAAACTTCATAAAGCAGAGGAGCCGGTAGCTAGTTAATGCTATATATCGATTTAGCGGTGCTTATTTGATATTATTTTCAAAAATTAATTAAGGAGGATTACTATGGAAGATAAAGAGATGCTTGATGTGGACAAAGAGATTGAAGAAGGCAGGCTATTTGCAATTTTAGCCTATATATCTTTTCTCTGCTTTGTTCCTCTTTTTTTAAAAAAAGACAATAGATTTGCATTTTTTCATGCTAAACAGGGCCTGGTTATATTTATAGGAGAGATCCTAGCAGCTGTATTATCTGCTGTACCTTTCTTTGGAGCTATAGTCCAATTTTTGGCTATTCTAGTATTTAGCTTGGCCTCCGTAATCGGTATTATACAGGTTCTTATGGGGCAATACTGGAAGATGCCGTATGTCTATCCTGTAGCTGAGAAAATTAATATTTAATACCATATATGAGACATGTAATCTTGATAACTTGGGTTGGAATACTACTATTTGTTGGTGCGATAATAGTAAATTTTAGAACGCAAACAGTTGGAGCTTATGAAATCTGGCTAGATTTCTCCAAAACACTGCTTTTAATATCAATAGCCATATCCCTTATACATATTCTTAGAAAGTCTTAAAGCTGTTTTCAAGTATTTGTAAATTAAATAAAACATCTCTTTTTAAAAAAGAGAGATTAGAGACTTGAAGATTGGGTGATATTATTAGTAATAAATAGATCAATAATATATGAAGATAGGTAGTTTAGAGATTGAGTTTATAAATAAAGATATTACAGGCCTAGAGGCCGATGCTATTGTAAATCCTGCAAATACAGAGTTGACTATGGGTGGAGGTTTGGCTTTTGCTATTAAGAATAAAGCTGGAGATAGAGTAGAGATAGAGGCTCTTAAATCGGCTCCTATAGGTTTAGGCGACTCTATAATAACAACCGGAGCTAAGTTAAAAGTGAAAGCGATAATACACTCAGCAACTATGAGGATGGATTTTAAGACAGACCAAGATATTATAAGAAGAGCCTTTAAGAGTGCTTTAGTTCTTGCAGGAGAACAAGGATTTAATAGTATTGCAGTACCAGCCTTAGGTTGCGGCACAGGGAAGTTTCCTATTAGAGATTTTGCCAAGATAATGGTGGATGAAGTTTTAATTCAATCACAGAGAGAGAGTTCGCTTGAGAACATTATCTTTGCTTTTAAAGAGAAGCTAGCATACTTAGATTTTAAGGAGAGCTTTCTATCTTACTACGGCTATCAATCAAGGAAGTTGTCGAAGATACCTGTATCTACAGTAGATGCCATTATTCCTATTGACGATAAAGATATAATTCTTATAGAAAGGGAGAACCCGCCTTATGGGCTTGCTCTTCCCGGAGGGTTCTTAGAGTATGGGGAATCTTTAGAAGAGTGTGTTAAGAGAGAGGTGAGAGAGGAGACATCCCTAGAAGTCGTAGGTTTGGATCAATTCCACACTTACTCAGCTTCAGATAGAGACCCTCGATTCCATACTGTAACCACTGTCTTTATAGTAGATGTTAAAGGTACGCCTAGAGCTAATAGCGATGCTAAGGCTATAAGAAGAATAGCTTTAGATAAGATGCCATTAGAGGACTGTTTTGCTTTCGATCATTGGAAGATAGTGCAGGATTGGCTTAAATCAAGGTAAAGATCCTATTTAAATAATAACTATATAAAAACTTGACAAAAGTATTTTCTATGTTATAAATATATTAGAGAAAAGAGGATATGAAGATGAAAGATAAAAAGATATTATCAAACAACGGAAACTCAAACAGCAAATTTAAAGATTTTTTAGAAGATTTCCAAGAGTACGAAAAAGATGTGCTTACTCATAAAGCAGAAGATGATTTCCTAGATGCTTATTCTGTCTGGTTAAAGACAAAATCTTTAAAGAGTAAATTAGAAGCAATAAGAAAAGGAATGAAGTTTGAAGCCTTAAATCCGCAGTTTTCACTTGCCTGCATATTTCCTCTTAAGTAATATCTAAAATTTTTTATCCATTTATGTGAAAAAAATCACAATTTATACTTGACACTGCCACCTTTTATGTTATATTTATCCCATTAGTTGTATCAAAGAGGAACAATAATGAAGATAAATAAACAGTGTATAACAAGATTGGCTCGTTATAGAAATGCACTCTATAGGCTTAAATCATTAGGTTTTGTAAGGGTTTTCTCCGATAATATTGCTGATGCTATAGGTGTTACCTCTTCTCAAGTTAGGAAAGATTTTTCTATTTTTGGTATTACAGGGAAGAAAAGAGGTGGTTACAAGATAGCTGATCTTATACAGCAGATTGGCTCTGTTCTTGGTAGAGACGAGATGCACAATGCTATAGTTATAGGTGTAGGCAATATTGGTAATGCCTTAATCAGTTACCCTGGTTTTTTAAAAGAGAATATTAAGATAGTAGCAGCTTTTGATATAGATCCTTCAAAGCATGATAAAGATGGAGATCTGCCTATATTGCCGTTAGATGAAATAAGTGACTATATAAAAGAAGAGAGAATAAAGATTGCTATTATTGCAACCCCTGATATTGCAGCTCAGCAAGTTGTTGATATTATAGTTTCTGCAGGAGTGAGAGGGATATTAAATTTTGCTCCTATAAGGTTGAAGTCTGGCTCTAATGTGGTTATTTCAAATGTAAACCTTGGATTGGAGTTAGAGACATTGATATATTTTGTAAAAGTCTTTAAAGAAGAGAAGGACTATGAAAAAGAAGACGCTTAGAAAAAATATTCTTCGTTCACTACTAAGTCTTGTGCTCTTTTTAGGTCTATGCATAGGTCTGTTTGGTTATTATGTTGTTAAAAAATATATAGTTGGCAAGGCCCAGGATGAAGTTGAAAACAGTCTTCAAATGGCACACAAGGTTTATAGCGAGCAGTTTAAGATGATAGAATCTTTATCAGCTCTCTTTAATGAAGATACAGATATTAACTTAGTAAAAGATAGAATAGGTTTTGATTACCTTTTTAAAGTTAGCCCTAGTGATGTTCTAAAATTAAAAAGTGCAATCGTTAAAAAATCTTATAAAGAGAGAGTGCCATTATCTTCTGTAAGAGTTATAGATCAAGATGAGCTTAAAGATTTAGGAGAGCTTATATATAGAGATTCACTTATCAAAATTAAACCAACTCTTAAGTCACATATCAGCGATAGAGAAGAGTTAAAATCAGCTATGAGTATAGAGTATTCTTATCCCCGCTTAGATAATGACGGCAATGTTATTGATATTATATACGGAGGTAAGATTATAAATAATAATATTGTAATAATAGATGAGATGGCAGATGTTTTATTTGAAGATAAGCTTTATGAGTCTAAGCCAGAAGGTACAGTAACGATATTCTTAGATGATATACGTGTAGCTACAAATGTTTTAGATGATGATAATAATAGAGCGGTTGGAACGCTGGTATCAGAAGAGGTTTATGAAAAGGTTATAGTTAGAGGCGAAAAGTGGCTAGATAGAGCTTTTGTGGTCACAGACTGGTACTTAACAGCTTATGAACCTATCTACAATATAGATAGTGATATTATAGGCATGCTATACGTAGGCATACTTGAAAAACCTTTCAAGGATATGGAGAGAAAGCTGCTCATTATGCTCATACTTATAATAGTCTTTGTCTCTATTTTAGCAGCTGGGTTCTCTTATCTCATATCTTCTTCAATTGCAAAACCACTTATCAAATTTCTCCATGGGATAGAGAATCTCTCTAGAGGAAGTTCAATGGAAAAGTTAGATATGAATGAAAATATAGAAGAGTTTAATGAACTTGCTTGTTCATTTAACGAGATGGCCGAGAAACTTAAGAACAGAGAAGATAGCCTTGCTCTATCTAATGAGAAACTTTCTAATTTAAATAAGAGTTATCTTGATCTAATTGGGTTTGTATCCCATGAATTAAAAGGTATCTTGGCCTCAACTATGTTAAATGTTTATTCTGTAAAAGATGGGTTTTTAGGTCTAACTAATTTTAAACAGAAAAGAGCTTTGGATTCGGTTGCAAATAATCTTGAGTATCTCTCAGATACAGTTAAAAATTTTCTAAATTTAAGCAGAATAGAGAAGGGAGAATTTGATCTTAATAAAACGGTCTTTATGTTAAGAGAAGATGTAGTAGATGAAGCAGTAGAGACATTTTTAAAGCAGGCATTAGAGAAGCAGATTAAGATTAATAACAGAGTGAAAGATAATATTAAAATAAGAGCGGATTTAGATCATATTAAAGTGGTATTAAATAATCTCATAAGTAATGCCATTAAGTATGGATTAAGAGAAGGTAATATCAATATTGATTCTAAGGATAGTGCATCTGAGATAGTCATCGAAGTATATAATGATGGTCAGCCTATTAAGGAGGAGGAGATTAGCAGACTCTTTAAACGGTTCTCCAGAGTTATTAATAGCGAGACTAAGAAAGAGAAAGGCACCGGTCTCGGTCTTTTTATTGCAGCCCAGATAATAAATAATCATGGCGGTGCTATATGGGTTGAGCCAAGAGAGAGTGGTAATGCATTTATATTTTCTATACCTAAGGGAGGATTGTAGATATGAAAGCCGTTGATATAGTAAAAAAGAAGAGAGCAGAGGCTATTAATAGAATATTGGGTAAAGGATTTTTAGCTACAAAGAGAGTCTATGTAGGTATGGCGACATGTGAAATAGCTGCAGGATCTAAAGATGTTTTTGAGGTATTTAAGACGGCGAAAGAGAAAGGTTTAACCGATCTCTATTTGAGTCAGAAAGGTTGTGTAGGTAGATGCAATTTAGAGCCTACCGTTGAAGTTATAGAGGAGGGTAAGATTCCCATAAAGTATGGCCGTGTTACTCCCGAGAAAGCTCAGCAGATAATCGAGCGTCATATTAAAGGCGGAGAGATAATAAAAGAGTGGACTTTAAATAACCTTGAGAAAGCAGAGGGTGATAGAGGGGATCTACCTCAGTCTGTTGTTACCCTATGTGATGGTATAAGCTGTATGCATAAAGGATCACGCAATATTCAAAAGATACTGATTGATGAGCTTAAAAAAAATAATCTTCAAGATAAGGTATCAATAAAAATTTCAGGTTGTTTGGGTATCTGCTCTAAGGGGCCTATAATGATTGTCAATCCTGGTTATACTATCTATGGTAATTTAAAAGATTCAGATATAAAAGAGATAGTAAGAGAGCATCTCTTAAATAATAACCCTGTTCCTCGATTGATTATTGACCAGGATTTTCTCTTTAACCGTTCTTATAGAGTATTTGGCGATGTTAATTTTTTTGGTAAACAGATGCGTATTGCTTTAAGAAATTGCGGGATAATAGATCCTGAAAGCATAGATGATTATCTTGCTTTAAGAGGTTATGAAGCTCTTGGTAAAGTTTTGATGGATATGAGCCCAGAAGAGGTTGTTGAAGAGGTTAAAAAATCTGGCTTAAGAGGACGCGGTGGAGCAGGTTTTCCTACAGGGGTCAAATGGTCTTTTGCAGCTTCGACTGATAGTGATGAAAAATATGTTATAGCAAATGCTGACGAAGGTGATCCTGGGGCTTTCATGGATCGCAGTGCTATTGAAGGCGATCCGCATTCTATTATTGAGGGTATGGCTATAGGTGGATATGCTATTGGGGCAGAGAGAGGCATTGTTTATATAAGAGCTGAATACCCGCTTGCAATAAGCAGATTAAAAAGAGCTATAGACGATGCTAAAGATGGAGGTTTTTTAGGCAGCAATATATTGGGTAGTAAGTTTAATTTTGATATTGAGATACGCCTTGGAGCCGGAGCTTTTGTTTGTGGTGAAGAGACTGCATTAATACATTCTATAGAGGGTTCTCGTGGTATGCCTAGGCCTCGTCCGCCTTATCCATCTATTGAAGGTCTTTTTTCTAAACCAACACTTATAAATAATGTTGAAACATGGGCTAACATAGCTGTTATTATTATGGATACTGCAAGCTGGTTTAACTCTATAGGAACAGAGACTTCTAAGGGTACGAAAGTTTTTGCTCTTGCTGGTAAGGTGAAGAACACTGGCCTTGTTGAAGTTCCTATGGGTACAACCTTACGCCAGATAATATTTGATATTGGCGGTGGTGTTCCAGATGGGAAAAAATTTAAAGCTGTTCAGATAGGTGGACCTTCTGGGGGTTGTATCACTGAAGAGCATCTTGATACAAAAGTTGGCTATGAGTCTCTTAAAGAGGTAGGCGCTATGATGGGCTCTGGAGGGATGGTTGTAATAGACGAAGATGCTTGCATGGTAAGTATCGCAAAGTTTTTCTTAGAATTTACTCAGAATGAATCTTGTGGTAAGTGCGTGCCATGTAGAGAGGGCACAAAGAGGATGCTTGAGATATTGACCAGAATAACAGAGGGTAAAGGTGAAGAGAATGATTTAGCAAAGCTTCAGAGGCTTGCTAGAACTATACAGAAAGCATCTCTATGCGGATTGGGTCAGACTGCACCAAATCCTGTTTTAAGTACTATCAAAAACTTTAAAGAAGAGTATGAAGAGCATATAAGAGATAAGAAGTGTAGAGCTGGAGTATGCAAAGAGCTTCTAAGCTACAGTATAAACGATAACTGTGTTGGTTGTACCGCTTGCCGTAAAGTTTGCCCTGTTGGAGCTATTAGTGGGGAGAGTAAAGGTAGACATATAATAGATAAAGATAAGTGTATAAAATGTGGCAACTGTTTTGAGGTTTGTAAATTTAATGCAATAGATAAAATATGAGGTGTTAAAATGATCAGTAAGAAGATAACTATTCATATCAATGCTAAGCCTTACGAAGCTTATGAGGGTGATACTATCATGCAGGCGGCAGATAGAGTGGGTTTTCATATACCAAGACTCTGCTATCATCCTAAACTCTCTATAGAGGGAGCCTGCAGAGTATGTATTGTTGAGGTTGAAGGTATGAATAACTATGTTGCTTCCTGTTCTTATCCTGCCAGCGATGGTATGAAGATAAGGACAAATTCAAAAGATATTAGACGTTCAAGGCGGGATATTGTTGAGTTGATACTCGACAATCATCCCCTAGATTGTCACACTTGCGAAAGAGATGGAAATTGCGAGCTTCAGAGGCTTGCCTATTCTATGGGTATAAGAAATCGTCATTTTGAAGGAGAGAGAAAAGAGTATCAAAAAGACTTATCATCTCCCTCTGTTATAAGAGATCCTAATAAATGTATTCTCTGTGGTAGATGCGTTAGGCTTTGCTCTGAGATACAGAAAGTCAATGCTATAGGTTATGCTCATCGCGGTTTTAAGACTGTTGTTATGCCTGCCTATGACATGCCTTTTAATGAGAGTGTCTGTACGGCATGCGGTCAGTGTATAAATGTTTGTCCTACAGGAGCTTTTTTAGAACGAAACTATACCCAGGAACTCTTTGAAGCTTTATCCGATGAAGATGTTGTAAAAGTTGCTCAGGTTGCACCTTCTGTTAGAGCTGCAATAGGTGAAGCATTTGATTTAGAGCCTGGCACGGCAATGGAGGGTGAGATTGCTGCGGCTTTAAGAAGATTGGGTTTTGACTATGTCTTTGATACTCAGTTTGGAGCCGATCTTACTATAATGGAAGAAGCAAGTGAGTTCTTAGAACGTTGGCAGAAAAAAGAGAATCTTCCTATGATTACATCTTGCTCTTCTGCTTGGGTAAAATGCTTAGAGCAGTTTTATCCTGAATATATAAATAATATATCAAGTTGTAAGTCTCCGATGTCTATGACAGGGGCTTTAATAAAGACTTATTTTGCAGATAAAATAAAAAAAGATCCAAAGAAGATATTAAGTACCGCTGTTATGTGTTGTACGGCTAAAAAGTATGAATCGCAACGGCCAGAATTGGCTATAAATGGTAATCCTGCGGTAGATATAGTTGTTACAACAAGAGAGATAGCCTGGATGATAAAGTCGGCTGGGATAGATTTCCTACATATACAGAAAGAAGGTTTTGATACTCCACTTGGACTTTCATCAGGTGCTGGAGCTATCTTTGGTGTTACAGGAGGAGTGATGGAGGCGGCGATAAGAACAGCATACGAACTTTATACTGGAGAGACTTTAATAGATATTGAGCTTGAAGATATTCGTGGCTTTAAAGGTGTAAAAGAAGGGAAGATTATTATGGATGGTCAAGAGGTAAGAGTTGGTGTTGCCCATGGTCTCGGGAATGCTCATGCTATCTTTGAGCTTATAAAAAAAGAACCGGATAGACTTCATTTTATAGAGATAATGGGTTGTCCTGGAGGGTGTATTGGCGGCGGCGGTCAGCCTTATGCTGGTTCAAATTCAATACCTCTAGATGAAGAATGTCTTAAAAAAAGAGCTCAGGCTTTATATGGTTTAGATAGGGCAAAGACAATAAGAAGAAGTCATGAGAATCCTGAGATTCAGAAGTTATATAAAGAGTATTTAGGACGGCCTTTGAGTGCTAAAGCTCATGAGCTGCTGCATACTCATTATAGAGAGAAATTTCCGAGAGGTATAATCCCTCGTGAGATAAAAGCAAGATAAGGAGCTTAATATGGTAAACAGAGAAGATGTTAAATTAAAAGAGTTAAAAGACTATATCGCTTTAGTTAAGCCAAAAGATCATCCCGAATCTTATCTTATAGCTATTTTGCATAAAGCTCAAGAGTTGTATGGTTATTTGAGCAGAGATACAATGGATCAGGTCTCTTTAGAGATGGAAATTCCTTCTGCTCATATCTGGGGTGTGGCGACTTTCTACCATTATTTTAATCTTAATGCAGTTGGTGAGCATACTATATTTATCTGTATGGGTACGGCTTGTTTTGTAAAAGGTGCTGATAGAATATTAGAAACAATAAA
>CAYRCW010000009.1:14312-18869 GCA_964422895.1 uncultured Planctomycetia bacterium
ATATACGGAGAGCTTGATTCTCAAAAAGTAATTGACATCTTAAGGGAGTGTCGTAAGAATAGTAAAAATATAAAATCTGGAGATTGATATGGCTAAGAAAATACTTATTGTAGACGATGATGACGATTTTACAGAAGCAATAAAAAGGTTGCTTGAGAGCAAAAGCTATGAGGTTTTATCGGCAAGTAATGGTAGCGATGGTTTTGATTTAGCTAAGAGAGAGAGCCCTAACTTAATACTTCTTGATGTTATGATGGATACAGATACAGAAGGTTTTGATGTTGCAAGACGGCTGCATAAAGATAGCGCTACTTCTAGTATACCTGTTATTTTAGTTACAGGAATAAGGCGCGAGATGAATCTTTCTTTTGGTTTTGAGCCGGACGACGCACTTTTACCTGTTAGGAGAGTGTTAGAAAAACCTCTTAAGCCAGAGGTCCTTTTAAAGGTAATCGCTGAGAATTTAGCTTAATAGTTATTTCTCTAAGGTTGAGGATATGTTCTAAGACCAAGGATGATGATGTAGTATTTTATCGCTAGCCTTGGTTTTAGGCTGGTTATTTTTTTATAAGGAGGTTGGTATGGATAAAAGAGTCGGTTTTATAGGTATTATTTTAGAGGACAGAGAGATGCAAGTTGATTCTGTCAATAGGATACTCTTTGAATTTGCAGAGGTTATTATTGGTCGCATAGGACTACCCTATAAAGAGAGAGGTTGTTCTGTTATAACTCTCATTGTTGACGCGACAACAGATGAAGTTGGAGCTATAACCGGAAAACTTGGAAAGATAGAAGGGATCTCTGTTAAGTCTGCTTTAAGTAAAGGAAGGAGTCTATGAAAACTACGCCTAAATCTCTAAGGCTTCAGATTGGGATATTTGGCCGTATGAATGTTGGGAAATCAAGTTTTTTAAATATGGTTAGCGGCCAGGATGTATCTATAACCTCTGATATCCCTGGAACAACTACCGATGTTGTTGAAAAGGTGATGGAACTTCTTCCTGTTGGTCCAGTCGTATTTTTGGATACAGCAGGATTAGATGACGGTTCTCTTTTAGGCCAGAAGAGAGTAAGAAAGACAGAGAAAATATTTAATCGTTCAGAGATAATAATCTTATTAGTCGAAGCCGGTATCTGGAGTGATTATGAGGAGAGTATAATAGGAGAGGCAAAAAGAAGAGAGACTCCGGTTATCATAGTAGTAAATAAGGTTGATATTGAATATCCAAGTGAGGATTTTTTAAGTCTAGTATCAGCAAAAAGCGAGGGTTATCAACTGATTATAAGTACTGATCTAAAGAGCCGCGATAAGTATCTTAAATTATTAAAAGATAAAATATTAGAGTTGTCTCCAGAAGATTTTCGTAATCCTCCGCCTATAATAAGCGATCTCATACCTAAAGGCGGGATTGCAATTCTAATAATACCGATTGATTTAGAGGCTCCTAAAGGAAGGATAATACTACCTCAAGTTCAGACGATAAGAGATGCTTTAGATGGAGATCAGATAGCTATGATAGTTAAAGAGAGTGAGTATAAGCAGGCTTTGAAGAGCCTTAAGAGAGAGCCAGACATAGTTGTCTGTGACTCTCAGGTTGTAGATTTCATGATAGACAGTACGCCTTTAAATGTGAATGCTACCACTTTTTCGACTCTGTTTTCACGCTATAAAGGAGATATAACGGAAGAGATAAAAGGTGTATTTGCAATAGATAGATTAAAACCAGAAGATAAAGTACTAATAGCTGAGGCATGCTCTCACCATCCCATAGAAGATGATATAGGCAGGGTTAAAATACCGAAGTGGTTAAAGAACTATTTAGGTTTTGATCTTAAATGGGATAGCACTGCCGGTAGAGATTATCCTGATAATCTCTCTGATTATAAGATGATTATTCATTGTGGGAGCTGCATGATAACGCGTTACGAGATGCTTGGCCGGGTTCAAAGAGCTATTGAAAATAATATAGCTATAAGTAATTACGGGATAGTAATATCTTATCTAAAGGGGGTCTTAGAGAGAGTGCTCTCTCCAATACCTCAAGCAAAGGAGCTATTTGTGAAATACAGAGAGGAGGTTAGAAATGAAAATGTATACAGGTGATGTTCAAAATTGGATAGATAATAGAATAAAGAGAGATGAAATAGATAAATTTTTAAATAAAGGTAAAGATTTTATAGACGATGGATTGATCCAAGAGAAGATAGCTGGCAATAATGGCGCTGATAAGAAGATGGTAGAGGATATTATTGCCAAATCTCTTAGGGTTGAGACTCTCTCTCTAGATGAAGCAGCTTATCTTTTAAATGTAGATGATAATGACATCTGGGCGATGATGGAAGAGGCAGCTTTAGAGGTTAAAAAGAGAGTCTATGATAATAGAATTGTTACTTTTGCACCTCTATATATGTCAAATCTATGCGTTAATGATTGCCTCTATTGTGGGTTTCGCAAATCTAATAACTCTACCAAGCGTAGAGCTTTAACTAGAGATGAGGTAATAAAAGAGACAGAGGTCTTAGCGGGAGAGATTGGTCACAAAAGATTAATAGTTGTCTACGGAGAGCATCCAACAACCGATATAGATTATATGGAAGAGACAATCTCTGCAATATATAGCGTTAAGGTTAAAACAGAGAATGGTTATGGCTCGATAAGACGTGCTAATGTAAATTCTGCACCTCTTTCAATTTCTGACTTGAAGAGACTTCACGACGTTGGTATTGGAACTTATCAAGTATTTCAAGAGACCTACCATCGTCCTACCTATAGAATGGTTCATCCTGCCAATACTATAAAGGGTGATTATCACTGGAGACTCTACTCTTTACATCGAGCAATGGAAGCGGGTGTAGACGATGTTGGCTTAGGAGCACTGTTTGGTCTACATGATTGGAGATTTGAGGTTTTAGGGCTATTATCTCATACAATAGATCTAGAGGATAAATTTGGGATAGGAGCTCATACGATATCGTTCCCAAGAATTGAACCGGCCAAAGACACTCCTTTTATTGAGAGTTCTAAATATAAAGTTTCAGATCAAGATTTTAGAAAACTTATTACTGTTATTCGCCTTGCAGTGCCTTATACCGGGATGATTATAACGGCTAGAGAGAGTGCCAAGGTGAGGCGTGATACTTTAAACCTTGGTATTACTCAGACTGATGCTTCTACTCGTATTGGAATAGGAGCTTATAGTGATCTCTATAAAGAGCAAGAAGGGGATAGACAACAATTTTATCTTGGAGATACTAGATCTTTGGATGAAGTAATAAGAGAGTTTGCTAAGATGGGTTATATTACATCTTTCTGTACTGCTGGATATCGCTGTGGACGTACAGGTAAGAAGATTATGCAGCTTTTAAGGTCAGGACAAGAAGGTAAGTTCTGTAAACTCAATGCAGTTTTGACTTTCAGAGAGTGGCTAGATGATTTTGCATCCGATGAGACAAAAAAGGCGGCATCTTCGGTTATTAAAAGAGAGATAGAAGAGGTTGAAGAGCAGATGCCGTCTGTCTACAATGATTTTATAAGTTACTATGAGAAGATAAAAGGTGGAGCTAGAGATCTCTATTTCTAAATTTTTAATTTTGAATTATGAATCTAAGTAAAGCTAAGATTATAAAATTTCTTAAAGGGGAAGATGAAGAAGAACTATTTAATAATGCATCTAGTCTTAGAGAGAATTTCTTTAAAAATGAAGTTCTGTTAAGAGCTATTATAGAGTTTTCTAACTATTGTCTAAGAGACTGTCTTTACTGTGGTTTAAGGCGAGAGAATAGCAGGTTAAATCGTTATAGAATGAAGAAAGATGAGATATTAAATGCCTCTAAGAGAGTTATTGATAAAGGAGTTGAGACCATAGTTCTTCAGTCAGGAGATGATATCTATTATTCAAGAGATATGGTAGTCGATTTGATAAAATCTATAAAGTCTTTATCTCGTTCAATTGCTTTAACTCTCTCTATAGGAGAGAGAGTTAGAGATGATTATAAGGCTTTCTATGATGCTGGAGCAGATAGATATCTTATGAAGCATGAGACAGCCAATGAGAGTCTATATAATAGTCTTCATCCAAATCAGAGTTTTAAAGAGAGGTTGGATATATTACATCTTTTAAAGAAGATAGGTTATCAGGTGGGATTAGGTCATATAGTTGGGTTACCCGATCAGAGTTTAGAAGATTTGGCTGAAGATATAATGCTTTATCAGGATTTTCAGCCTGACATGATAGGTTTGGGTCCGTTTATACCAGCAGCAAATACACCATTTGGTTCTAAGGAGTCTGCCGATATGAAGCTTGTTCTAAGATCTTATGCTTTAGCTAGAGTTGTTACCGAGAATGCACATATACCTTTAACCACTGCTTCCATTACTAAGGGTGAGCATAATTTTATAAGAGAGGCTCTTAGAATTAGCGCCAATGTAATTATGGTTGATTCTACACCTAGAGATTATAGTATTGATTATAAAATATATGACGGTAGGTATAGCTCTTCAATTGAAGAGACAGATAGGCTTATCAGAGATGCTGGATTCTCTCCTTCTTATTCTAA
>CAYRCW010000010.1:0-3466 GCA_964422895.1 uncultured Planctomycetia bacterium
TAATCCTTTCATCTTGACTTTTGAGTTTGTAATAATTATAATTTAGAAAATTTAACGGAAAGGATGTGATAATTAGTGGCAAAGGTAGAAGTAAGATCAAACGAAAGTCTGGATCAGGCATTACGACGTTTTAAAAGAAAGGTTGAGCAGGAAGGACTTATGAAGGTTCTGCGTGCTATCAGGCATTATGAAAAGCCTAGTGAGATTAAGCGTAGAAAGATGATGAAGAAAAAGCGCAGAAGTAAATAGATTCCTTTCCGTATACTACAAGTGTTTACCAGAATCTATAAAAAACATACTAGGTTTTTATCTCTTCTGTTGTTTCTTTCTGTAGTTCCGTTATTGAAAGATAATTTAAATCATTTTAAGGGGTGGGTTATGAAGAATATGGATAGCTTTTATAGTGATGTTGATTTTAGAGAGTATGACAACGGACTTAAGTTTATCTATAAGCATTTTCCATCTGAGATAGCTGCAGTATCGATATGTTTTGCAACAGGTAGCTCTGACGAGGCTGAGTTTTTAGGCTCAGGGTTAGCTCATCTTACAGAACACCTTGTCTTTGAAGGAAGAGATGATTTAGAAGATAAGATGAGAGAGTATGGAGCATCATCCAATGCCTATACTACATTTGATCATACACTATATTACTTTGAAGTACCTAAAGAGAATCTAAAGAAGACACTTGAGGTATTTGTTCCTGCTATATTTAGGCCTAAGATAACAACAGAAGTCTTCTCAAGAGAGAGAGAAGTTGTATTAAAAGAGGCTAAATTTAGAGATGATAATCCGTCATCACGGCTGTCTAAAATTGCTTTTAAAAAATCTTACAGAGACCATCCTTATGGTTACCCTATAATAGGTGAGATTCAACTTATTGAAAAAGTTACTTTAGATGATTTAAAAGTATTTCATGCCAAAAATTATGTCCCTAACAATGCTGTTATATCTATATCTGGGGATTTAGATTATCAAGATATTGATAGTTTTATAGAGGGTTTGACATCTGACATTAAGCCTGGACCTAATAGAAAAGAGTCTTTTCCCGATGAGAACAGAAACTACTCCTTGGATTACCTAGAGTATTATCCGGGTGAGATAAGTTATCTATTTCTATCTTTCCCCGGGGTATCCATGTTTGACTCTGACCTCGAAGAGTTAGATCTATTATCTGAATATCTAAGTTGCGGTAAAGATGCTCCTCTGTATAAAAACTTTATAGAGAGCGGAATATGTTACTCAATTGACACATTGAGTTATACGCCTTACTCTCAAGGTTTATTTGGTATCTTTGTTGTTCTTGAGAATGAGAATATAGATAAATTTAAAGAAGAGTTTAAAGATTTTCTCTTTAAGCTGAAGAAGAGTAATTTTGATGATAAGCGTATCGAGCGCCTGAAGAAGAAGGTAGCATTTGAATTCTTAAAAGAACAGGAGACTCCTATAGATATTGCTCAAGGTTTATCGAGAAGCGAAAGTTTAACTTCAGATTACAAGTATAGTTTAAAATATTTAAATAAGTTTTTAAAGGTAGATAAAAGAGATTTAAGTAAGGTTCTTAAAGACTATCTAGACTTAGGAAGAGTTGTTGAAGTTAAGCTTCTGCCTGAAGCTAAAGAGGTAGCTAAAGAGAGACCAGAGCTTAGAGAGAGAAGTTTTGAAAAGATAGATTATGATAATGGACTTAAAGTTATTCTCTCTGATTCTGATTCCTCACCTATTACTGCAATTACAGTTATCTTTGAAGGTGGTTTAAGGGCTGAAGATGAGAGTATAAATGGTATCTCTAAGATTTTGCCCAATCTTCTTATAGATTCTAAGATAGAGCAGAGGTTTCTGGATTTAGGGGCTGTAGTAGCTCCGATATCGGGAAATAATAGTATTGGTTTTTCAATCCAGACACCTGAGATAGAGATATCAGAGACTTTAAGAATAGCAGCAGATCTTATAAAGAGTCCTAAGTTTAAGGAAGATGAATTAGAGGTTATCAAGAATGTTCAGATTGGAAATATTAAACATGCCGAGATAGACCTTTTTTATCAAGCGGCAAAAGCTATGCGTAAAGCTATATTTAAAAAACAGCCTTATAGGATGATGCCTAGTGGAACATTAGAGTCTTTAAGCTCATTGAGTATAGAGGAGGTACGCAGATTTAAGGATAGAATATTCTCACCAAGCAACTGTGTTATATCGGTTGCAGGCGATCTAGATAGAGAGAGCATTAAAAAGATATTAAAAGAAGAATTGGGAAGTTGGAGTGGAGGCTCTCCGGAGTTTTCAGAGGTGGTAGACTTATATCCAGAGAAGCAAGAGAGGGTAGATAAGTTTATACCCCAGAGAGAGGTCTTAGTTGAGGTTGGCTTTATGGTTCCAAAGATATTCAGCGGTGATAGGTATATCATGGATATAGTCCAGATGATGGTTACAGGCCAGGGTTCATTATTTTTTAATAGAATAAGAAGAGAGTTGGGAGGAGCTTACACGTTAGGCGGGATGCTGTTCTTAGGTCCTAATCCTGGTATTATGAGCTTCTATGTTGCAACGACTCCAGAGCAAGAGAAAGAGGTTTTAGAGAAGATGCTCTTGATATTAGATGAAATTAAAAACGGAGATATAACTGATGAGGAGATAGTTGACGCTAAAGAGATGATTAGGAGCCGCTACTTAAGAGATACTATTACGAACTCTGCGGTTTCTTTTAGAGTAGCCGTACATGAGGTCTTAGGTATTGGCTATAGTGAGATAGATCAGTATTTAGAGAGAATATCCGCAGTTAACAAAGAAGATATTATTAAGTTTCTAGCAACGTATATTGACCCTAAGAGAGCAACCATTGTTAGGGTAGGCAAGATTGAAAAAGAGTAGAAAAAACAGTTAAAGAGGTGTAAAATTTAAAACCATGGAAAAAGATGTTAAAAATAATGTATGGGAAGTAAACTTCATCAACTTTGTAAACGGTTTAGGCTTAGAATGTTTGGTAGGCTTAGGTAAGATAGAGAACCCTCTTACAAAGCGTAAGGAGGCTAACCCTAAGCAAGTGCGTTATATTATAGATACTCTGGATATGCTCAAAGAGAAGACGAAAGGAAATCTTAAAGATGATGAGCAGAAGATGATAGACGAGCTCTCTTCTTATCTCAAGATGGTCTATGTTGAGATTCAGGGTGAAAAGAATAAGGAAGAAAAGATCGAAGAGAAGAAAGATGATAAGAGCAAAGAAGAGAAAAAAGAAGAGGTAAGTAAAGATTCAAAAGATAAAGAAGAAAAGAAAGAGAATGAGGAGCCAAATAAAAAAGAGGTTACGGTTGAGAGTAAAAAAGTTAAAGTAGAGGAAGAGGAAAAAAAAGATAATACGGAGAAAAAAGATGATAAATAAAGAGCTGCTTGATATATTGGCTTGCCCTAAATGTAAGGGTGATATAGAACTTATTGAAGATAAAGGCTTGCTATGCAAATCTTGCAAGCT
>CAYRCW010000010.1:3566-8437 GCA_964422895.1 uncultured Planctomycetia bacterium
GACTCCGAGGGGGATATAGTATCTAAGATAGGTAAGGCAAGAGATGAATTCGATATTATCATAATAAATCCTGCAGGGTATACTCATACCTCTGTAGCAATAAGGGACGCAATAGAGGCAGTCAATTTACCTACTATCGAGGTCCATCTTTCAAATATCTATGCTAGAGAAGAGTTTAGAAATAAATCGCTTATAGCTCCTGTCTGTTGTGGACAGATATCAGGATTTGGTAAGGAGAGTTATGTCCTTGCTTTAAATGCTGCTTTTAAGTTATTAAAGCTCATCTAAAAGATGTCTTTAAATCAAAAGAGAATCTCAAAGTTAAGAGCTAAGTTATCTCTCTCTGGTTTTGATGCTGTATTTATTCTTAATCCTAGCAATACTTTTTACCTGTTAAATTCTGACATAGAGGTTGCTTTATATATATCTCAATCTGGATCTAATAATCTTATTATATCTGATTCAAGATATAAAGCAGAGTTGGGTAAGATAAAAGCCCCAGGATTTAAAAAAATATTAAGAGATAGTGCCTATGCAGATGAATTGGTCAAAGTTTTAAAATCAAAGAAGAATAAATTTAAGGTGGCTCTTGAGAGCGGCATGCCTTTGGCAGATTATATAAAACTTAAAAAGCTTAATAATTATAGATTTGTAGTGGCAGATATGGTATCTGAATTGAGAGAGATAAAAGACGCAGCTGAGATAGAGAATATAGAAGAGGCAGTAAAGATTACAAAAGATTCTTTAGATTATGTAGCCAGCAATATTAAGAGCGGGATGACTGAGCTTGAAGTAGAAGGGCTGCTTGAATTGGAATTTAGGAAGAGAGGTGCGTCTGGATCAGCTTTCCCAGCTATAGTAGCTTCTGGAGCAAGAAGTGCTATGCCTCATGCAAAACCAAGTGTTAATAAAATAAGGAAGAGAGACGGATATCTTTTAATTGATTCTGGTGCGATATTCAATGGATACTGTGCTGACTTGACACGCATCTTCTTTTGGGATAAAATTTCCAAAGCAGTTAAAGAGGCTTATGGGGTGGTTGAAGAGGTAAGAGAATATATTTTTGCTTCTCTATCTGATGGTGTTAGGATAAGTGAGGTTGCAGCTGGGGCTGAAGAGCTGATTGAAAAGAGAGGTTTTAGCTCTGCAGTGAGGCATGGCTTAGGTCATGGAGTAGGTATTAATGTACACGAGAGACCGTCTTTTAGTAAGAATTCAAAAGAGGTCTTTAAGGAGAATATGGTTCTGACTGTTGAACCAGGGCTATATTTTCCAGGAGTTGGAGGCATTAGGATAGAAGATGTAGTTGTTATTAAAAAGAAAGGTGTTAAGGTATTATAATGATCTCTGCAAATCAGATAAAGACAGGCATGGTTATCAAACTAGAAAAGAGACTATTTGCTGTTGTAAGTTTTTCGCATACAAAGCCCGGTAAAGGCGGAGCTTATTTGAGAATAAGATTTAAGGATATATCTAATGGCCAGACCTTAGAGCGTACTATCTCTACGGATGATAAGGTAGACAATGCTTACATTGAAGAGAAGAGGATGAATTATGTCTATCGAGATGCTCAGGGTTACCATTTTATGGATGATGAAACTTATGAAGATACTGTTATAGCGGAAGAAGACATTGAAGATATAAAAGGTTTGCTTAAAGAGAATTCTCATATCAATGCAACAGTATACGAGGGGAAGATAGTTGCAATGTCTCTACCTATGTTTGTTGAGCTAGAGATAGTTGAGACTGACCCTGGTTTTAAAGGTGATACGGTTAAGACAGGGACAAAGCCGGCAAAACTTGAAACCGGCGCTACGATGCAGGTCCCTCTTTTTATAGATAAAGGCGATGTTATAAAAATTGATACCAGAACTTCTGGTTATGTAGAGAGGGTATAAATATGGATATAAAGAAGATTAAAGAGATGATTGAACTTATGAACAAAGAGGATCTTGTTGAAATCGAGTTAGAGGAAGAGGGCAAATGTATAAGATTGCGTAAAAAAGAAGAGTATTTATCAAGAGAGGCAGGGGTTGTTTCTAACCAAGTTCAACCTAAAGATCAAATAAAAGAAACAGAGAAATTAGATGACAATGCTTCTTATATTAAGTCTCCAATGGTTGGTACTTTTTATAGAGCTCCTTCTCCGGATGTAGCTTCTTATACCGATGCAAATAAGAGAGTAGAGGTAGGGGATACAGTATGTATTGTTGAAGCTATGAAGCTGATGAATGAGATTAAGTCTGAATTTAAGGGTAAAGTTGCAGAGGTTCTTGTTGAGAATGGGGATCCAGTAGATTTTGGTCAGCCACTCTTTAAGATAGTAGCTGGATAAGAGATATGTTTGAAAAAATATTAATTGCAAATAGAGGTGAGATAGCAGTACGTATAATACGTGCATGTAAAGACCTGAGTATAAAGACAGTTGCTGTCTATTCCGAGGCAGATGAAAGCTGTCTTCATGTTAAGTTTGCCGATGAAGCACTATGTATTGGTCCAGCATCACCTAAAGATAGTTATCTTAATATTCCGGCTATAATAAGTGCTGCAGAGATAACAGATGTTGAGGCAATACATCCAGGTTATGGATTTTTAGCCGAAGATTTTCATTTTGCAGAAGTTTGCAAGTCTTGCAAAATAGCTTTTATAGGCCCTAGTCCTAAAAATTTACAGTTGATGGGTGATAAATTGAGAGCTCGGGAGACTGCTAAGAAGGCTAATGTTCCAGTTATACCTGGGTCTGATGGCACTGTTACAAACGAAGAAGAAGCAATTGCTGTTGCCAATCGTATTGGTTATCCTGTAGTAATAAAGGCTGTTGCAGGAGGCGGAGGCAAAGGTATGCGTATCTGTCATAACGATGTAAGGCTTCTCTCTGCTTATATTACTGCTCAAAGAGAGGCTGAGGTTTCCTTTGGAAATAAAGATGTCTATATTGAAAAGTTTATGTCAAATGTTAGACATATTGAAATACAAGTTTTAGCTGACAAGCATGGTAACGCTGTTTATATTGGAGAGAGAGATTGTACTGTGCAGAGGAGATTTCAGAAGCTTATAGAGGAGAGTCCGTCTCCAAGAGTGAGCAGTAAACTTAGAAAGAAGCTTGGAGATATAGCCATGAAGCTCGTAAAAGCTATTAATTATGACAATGTTGGTACCATAGAGTTTGTGCTTGATGAGGATGATAATTTTTATTTTCTTGAGATGAACACAAGGATACAGGTTGAGCATCCTGTTACTGAGGTTGTAACAGGGATAGACCTTATCAAGGAGCAGATAAAAAGTGCTGGGGGTGAGAAATTAAAGCTCTCGCAATCAAAGATAAAAATAGAAGGCCATGCTATTGAATGTAGAATAAATGCTGAAGATCCTTATAATAATTTTATTCCTTCTCCTGGAGCTATAGAGAAATTATATTTTCCTGGAGGTTTTGGTCTAAGAGTAGATACTCATATATACTCAGGTTACAGTATACCTCCTTTTTACGACTCTCTTATTGCTAAGATTATAGCTTATGGTAAGACCAGAGATGAGGCTTTGATAAATATGAGACGTGCATTGGATGAGATACTGGTTAAGCCAATTAAGACAACGACGCCATTCTTAAGAGAGATAATTCAAGATGAGAGATTTTGTCGAGGTGATTATTATACTGATTTTGTAGAAAAATTCTTACAAAAAGAAGAGGACTAGATTTATGGATTTTAAAAAAAGCAATGATGGAGATGTGAAGATACATAATGAAGTTATCACTGTTATCGTACGTAGAGCTGCACTTGAAGTAGAAGGTGTAGAGAAAATCTCCAGCGGTTTTAAGAAAGGAATGTTATCTTTTTTAGGCCGCAAGAAGTTTTCACGCGGAGTAACAATTGATGAAGCAAAAGATGGAGAGCTTAGGGTTTCGGTTGCTATAGTCGTTGCTTTAGGGATAAATATACCTGATATTGTAAGCAATGTTCAGACTAGCGTAAGAAGTATGCTTGATCAAATAATAGGTGTTATTCCTGAAAAGATCAACGTTGAGGTTGAGAGAGTGGAAGATAAGTCTGTTCATGGAGTAATTGAAAAGATAAAATCTGATAAAAAATTATCGAAGGAGGATAAGGATGAAATTAAGGGCTAAATTTGTTCTTTTAGTATTCGGTTTATTCTATCTTGCAATAGGTATATTCATGGTTCTCTATGCTTTAGATTTTATTTCTCAGTATGATCTAAATTTTATTTTGGCTGAACTTGGACAGCTTATCTCTCTTAAGCTTCTTTTAGGCCTTATTGGTGCTATTTCAGTAGTGCTTGTTATTACACTTCTAAACTTTGTATGGTCAGGAGTAGCTTCAGAGAAAAACATAGCTTTTAAAACAGAGTATGGAGAGGTCTTGGTATCTCTTTCGGCTATTGAGGACTATGTAAGAAAGACAATGAGAGACGATCCCAATATAAGAGATCTTCGTAGTAAAGTAATGGTTAGAAAGCGTGGCTTGGTGATATCTTTAAAGGCTGTTATGTTGTCTGAGATAAATATTCCATCTGTAACTGAGAAGATACAGTCTGAATTGAGAGATAAAGTTCAAGAGATGCTTGGAATGGAAGAGCCTGTAGTGGTTAAGGTTTTTATAACTAAAATAGGTGAGAAAGAGAAAAAAAAGAGATTAAAACAAGGTGAAGAGTCGCAGGAGGTTGTTCCTCCTTATAGAGAGTTTTAAACAAGGAAAGGGGTAAGAGATGAAAACTATTGGTATATTAACAGGTGGTGGAGATTGCCCTGGATTGAATCCTGTTATTAGGGCTATTGTAAGAAAAGGCTTAACTCAAGATTATAAGATACTAGGAATAAGAAACGGATGGAAAGGATTGTTGGAAAAAGATACAAT
>CAYRCW010000010.1:8537-10496 GCA_964422895.1 uncultured Planctomycetia bacterium
TTTGATACGGCTGTTAATGTAGCTATGGAGTGTATTGATAGGCTTCATACTACAGCCGAGTCTCACAATAGAGTTATGATTGTAGAAGTCATGGGTAGACATGCAGGTTGGATTGCACTTTATGCCGGTCTTGCTGGAGGAGCTGATGCTATTCTTATACCTGAGAAGCCAGTAGATATGGATGAAGTATGCTCATTGATAAAGAAAAGGCATTCAAGAGGTAAAAACTTCTCTGTTGTTGTCGTGGCTGAAGGGGCTAAGTTCAAAGAGAGTGACGATGTGATTCAAGACGATGGAATAGATTCTTTTGGTCATGTTAAGCTAGGAGGTATAGGACAACAAGTAGCAGACAAACTTGAGGAAGTAACAGGTTATGAGACTAGAGTGACTGTTTTAGGTCATATTCAAAGAGGTGGCTCACCTTCAGCCTATGATAGAGTATTAGGAACAAGGTATGGTATTAAAGCCTTTGAGCTTGTTGATCAAGATAACTTTGGACGTGTTGTAGCATTGAGAGGCAATGAGATAATTGATATCCCTATTGAAGAAGTACTAGGTAAATTGAAGACTGTAGATGATAAGATTTACAATATTGCAGCTACTTTTTTTGGCTAATGAAAGAGACAATAAAGAGCTATTTCAAGGAGAGCATAGAGGTTAAAAAATGCTTCTTTAATGATAATGTAGACAAAATAGAAGAGGCTGCTAAAAAGTTAATAGATGCTTTCAAAAAGAATAAGAAGTTAATAGTTTTTGGTAATGGCGGTAGTGCTTCCGATAGTGAGCATATTGCTGCTGAGTTTGTAGGTAGATTTAGAAAAGAGCGTAGTGCCTTAGCCGCGATCTCTTTAACCAGCAATAATGCTTTGATGACGGCTTTAGCTAATGACTATGGTTATGAGGCAGTATTTAAGAGGCAGCTAGAGGCTTTTTATAATCCAGGCGATATAGCAGTTGCTATATCAACAAGTGGTAACTCTTCTAATGTAGTAGAGGCTCTTAAATTCTTAAGAGGTAAGGAAGGCTATGTGATATCTCTTACAGGAGGGGACGGTGGTCAGATGAAAGATTTTTCCGATATCAACTTTATTGTTCCTTCAAAGCAAACATCTACCATTCAAGAGGTTCATATAACTTTAGCTCATCTTCTTGCTCTCTTAGTTGAAGATAATCTGTTTTAAATTGTATTTCTAATTTAATTATGAAAAATAAAGTTTTATCTAAAGCTCTTTTGTCTAAGAAAATTAAAGATATTAGAAAAGAAGGTAAAGTTGTAGGTTTTACTAATGGTTGTTTTGATATTATTCATCCTGGCCATGTTGATTTTATAGCTAAAGCCAAAAAGCAGGTTGATTTTTTAATATTAGGTTTAAATTCTGATAGCTCTGTTAGAACTATTAAAGGTAAGAGTAGGCCGATAAACAATCAAAATTTTAGAGCCCAAGTACTCTCAGCGCTGGAAGATGTTGATAGTGTAGTGATATTTAACGAGCCGACACCGCATGATATTATCTCTTTTATAAAGCCGGATTATCTATTCAAAGGTTCAGATTGGAAAGATAAAGTAGTGGTTGGTAGAGATATTTTAAAAGAGTATGGTGGAAAAGTCAGGCTGTTGCCATATCTTAAAGGTTATAGCACAACATCGATTTTAAGAAAGATATGCAGAAAGAATTCTATCGTATAATAGATGCAAACTTCAACAGATCGAGAGAAGGATTGAGAGTCTGTGAGGATATAATGCGTTTTATTTATAGCAATCCTGATATCGCACTTAAGTTGAAAAATATAAGAAGGTTATTATCACGTTTAGTAGCAGAGTTAGATAGAGACTATTTACTTAGAAGTAGGGATACAGAGAGAGATAAGGGTAAGTTTAGACATGCTCAAGGCTCTAAATTTAAGTATGACGATATATTAAGATTTAATTTTCAAAGAGTCTCGGAGTCTTTAAGAGTG
>CAYRCW010000010.1:10596-18777 GCA_964422895.1 uncultured Planctomycetia bacterium
CATAGTTATCAAGATGCTTTAATGGCTAAAGATTTAAATGTAGACTATATTAGTGTTGGGCCAGTTTTTAAGAGTAGTACTAAGAAAAATCTTGAAACAATGGGGAGCGATGAAATAGAATTGATAGTGGATAATATCAGTATTCCCCAAGTAGCAATAGGAGGGATTGATTTAGAAAATATAGATGAGATAAAAGAGTATGGGTTCTCTAATGTAGCTATGATCTCTTCGCTTCAGATTGCAGAAGATAAGAAAGAGTATATAAACAAGATAAGAAAGGTGATAGAAAAATGACACTCATAGACAGAATAAAGAAAGGCGATCTACCTCTATTCATAAAAGAACTTGCTGACTTTGAAGAGGTTAGCCAGGATGTATTGATCAGTAAAATATTACAAGGTAGGGTAGTAGTGCCTGATAATAGGTTGCATTCCAATAAACGTTTGGTTGCTATTGGTGAAGATATGAATGTTAAGATAAATGTCAATATAGGCACCTCTATGGATAAGGTTGACTTAGATCTTGAAGCTGAAAAGATAGAGCTTTCAGAGCGTCTTAGAGCCGATACTATAATGGATCTATCTGTTGGAGGGGATATTGCAAAAATAAGAAGAGAGTTAATATCTAAAACTGTTCTTCCATTCGGCACTGTACCACTTTATGAGGTTGCAGCAAGATGTGCCGATGGAGATGGTTCCTTTGCAAGCGCTTCAGTAGAAGATTTTTTTGAAGTTTTAGAAGATCAAGCTCGCGAAGGAGTAGATTTTTTTACAATACATTCTGGAATTACGCTGGATTGTATAGAGAAAATAAAGAGAGAAGAGAGAAAGTTGGATATAGTAAGTCGAGGCGGAGCTTTAATGTTAGAATGGATGATAGTAAATGAAAGAGAGAATCCTCTCTATGAATATTTTGATAGAGTACTTGAGATTACTAAAAAGTATGGTGTTACTATAAGTCTTGGAGATGCCTTAAGGCCAGGCTCTATTTTTGATGCTGGAGATGCATTGCAGTATCATGAAACTTTTGTTGTTTCAGATCTCGTTAGAAGAGCTAGAGATTGCGGTGTTCAGGCTATGGTCGAAGGCCCTGGTCATGTTCCGTTAAATAAGGTTGAGCATGAGATAAAAGCTATAAAAGAGATAATAGCATATGCTCCATTATATGTCTTAGGTCCTTTAGTGATAGACTCTGCTGCTGGCTATGATCATATAAATGCTGCAATCGGAGCATCTATAGCGGCCCATTCTGGGGCTGATTTTTTATGCTATCTTACTCCAGCAGAACATCTGTCGCTTCCGGATATAGATGATGTCAGAGATGGAATAGTAGCTTTTAAAATTGCTGCTCAGGCAGCAAATTTTTGCCGAGGAAAGAAGCGGGCAATAAAAAGAGAGCTTGATGTTAATAAAGCACGCAGAGAGAGAGATTGGGAGGGGCAGATGAAGTTTTTCTTAGATGGTGAAAAAGCATCAGAGTATCGTAGCAATATTCCGCCCGAGGTTAAAGATACCTGCTCTATGTGTAGCAAGTTTTGTTCTATAAAGATTGTAGAGAAGTATTTAAATAGAAAACTTTCGGATTAATCTTTATGGTAGTACTTTATTTTTGTTGAATAGTAAGCGAGTGTAGTTCAGCGGTAGAACGTCAGCTTCCCAAGCTGGATGTCGGGGGTTCGATTCCCCTCACTCGCTCTAGCAGTAAAAATATTTTGGAGTTTAAATTATGAGAATAATATTATTGTTTATTGCAATCTTCTTTGTCGGTTGTATATCTACGGGGAATAGAGATGCTATAGAGTTTTTACCTGCTTCATCGCTATATGCTGAGTCCTCTTGGGGCAGTTCTAAAGGAGAGTATCATAAAGTTGAGAGCGGAGAGACTCTCTATGGAATATGTTCTTTATATGGAGCGGAGACAAAAGATGTTGTAAAAGCTAACAATTTAAAAGATCCTTCTAAAATAAAAGAAGGCCAGCTTTTATATATTCCTGCTGCCAAAGTCTTTAAGAGCGTCTTGTCCGGTTCTAATTTTATCTGGCCTGTTAAGGGTAATATTATATCCCACTTTAAAGATTCAACTTCTAAAGGGGCAAATAAAGGCATAGATATAAGGTTGACTTCAGCTCAAATAGTTGTTGCTGCAGCTTCTGGTGAGATATGCTATTCTGGTGAAGATATAAAAGGCTATGATAAAGTTATTATGATAGATCACGGAGAAGGCCTCTATTCGCTGTATGCTTATAATGATGCCTTATTAGTTAAGAAGGGTGATAAAGTTAAAACAGGAGAAGATATATCACGTATTGATGATGAGAATGGAGTATTACATTTTGAGATAAGAAGAGACAATAAACCTTTAAATCCGTTAAATTTCTTTAAATAAATATTATTAAATGATAAAAATAGGTCCCGTAACAAGAGAGCAATTTTCCTCACGTATACAAGAGGTCAAAAGGTTAAAGAAGATAAAAGATGACTATCTTGATGGTTATAGAAGAAATCTTGCTATCCTGGGGCCTTGGAGCATAGGTAAGACATCGCTCATTCTTAAATTCATCCATGATGATTTAGAAGAAAATCTTTTCCCTATTTATCTTAATCTTGAGGAAGGTTTCTTAAAAGAGAGTTTCTTAGGTTTTTTACTCCATTCTCTGCGTAAGGCTTCCTCGGTAAGTAGTAATTTTTTCATAGATAACGCGACTGATAGCGGAAGAGTTATCGAGAAAGATTATCCAGCTTTTGGTTCTATTGTAAAAAATATAGAGACAGGTCTAAAGAATAATAACTATGAACTCCTTATGAGTTCAATATTGCGTATCCCTCTTTTGGTTAAAAAAGAATTTAAAAAGAACTCACTTTTTGTAATAGATGAATTTTTTGGTTTAAGCAAACTTAAATTGAATTATTGGATGCAGATATTGAGAGAGCATATAATGTTAAATGAACATGCTCTGTTTGTATTGATAAGTTCAGACGAAGATAGGGCAAAATCTGTATTAAATTCAGAATTTTCTTTATTGTTTGGGAATTTTGAAATTATGGAGATAGGCAAGTTTTCATGTGAAGAATCAAGAGGTTTTATAAAATCTAGAATGAGTAAGATGAAAAAGATAGATAGTATTGCTGTAGATAGATTAATAGCTTTGACTGCCGGTGTGCCGCTCTATCTTGATATATTGACATCCTGGATTGAAGAGAACGTGGATAACTTTGACCCTCAGAGTCTTCTCTTGATGATAAAGGAGAATCTTATTAACAATAAAGGTTTTCTTTATAGGTTCTTTGGTGAAAAGCTGAGGAATTATTCTGGAGTTGATAGATTTCAGGACTTTCTACCTTTTATTATTGAGGTTGCAAGGGGGAATACAAAGAGAAAGGTGCTTAAGAAGTTGGATCTATCTTATGCTAATTCGGGCTACTCTATGAATGGTTTTCTGGAGAAGAATGGTAGTTTTTTTCGTATAAAAGATCCTCTTTTTAGAATATGGCTTCTCTATGCTTATAGTGCAGATCTCATGGGTGTGGGAGTTAATTTTAAAGCTCGAATGTCTACGCTAGAGAGAGAGTTGGAGTCTGTAAATTCTAGTCTTAATATTTTCTCTAACAATAGACCGATAGTGGAGATAGAGGATACTCTTAAAGAGCTTGTATTGAAGTTTGACAATGAATTCATAGATTTGGCTGGCAAAAGAAAACAGCTGTCCAAGATGATATCCTTTGAAAGAGAGTCTCGAGAGGTAGACTGCTCTGTATTTAGAGCAAAGAGAGCGCGTGGGGGGAATTGGTTATTCCTTGTTCCTTCTGCTACATTTAAAGAACAAGATAGCTATGCTGCTGTAGATAGGTTGAAGAATAGCCAGGTAAAGTTTAATCAGAAAATAGCAATAATATTTAGTCAGTTAGAAGATAATAATGTTAGTTTGATATTAAAGACAAAAGGGTTTTGGATTTGGGATTTAGAATTTTTAACGAAACTTTGTCAACTATACTCTATAGCTGGTAATTATGCTGCTGATAGCCTGGTCTAAATTTATTCTTTATGCTGCATGTATTTTTATAGCCGGCTATATTTCCTGTAGGTATGGTTATCTAATATCAAAGAAGAGTCGCATCTCGGAAGGTTTTATGGGCGTCTTCTTTCTTGCTTTGGCCACATCTTCTCCTGAGTTATTTACTGCTGCTTCTGCTGTTAAAGCTAAGATTTTCGACCTAGCTTTAGGTGGTATATTTGGTTCGCTATTAAGTAATCTATTTATTTTAATTCTATTAGATCTTTTTGTATCTAAGAGTGGTTTTTTAAAAAAGGGTAAAAATTTTAGGGGAATATTTATAGTTATAATTTTACAGGCGTTAATTATAGTTTCAATTTTCTTAAGAAAATTGGCTGGATTTAATTTAGATATTTTTAGTTTTGGATTGGAGAATATATTTATAGCAGTACTATACATATTCTTTCTTAAAAACGAATTAAGAGATAACAAAAAAGATTCTGATGCTTCTAAAATAGAAAGTAATAGCAGTTGCGTAAAAGAATGGTGTGTATTTATAATAGCATTATTTGCAATAACATTTTTTGCTCAGCTTGTAGTTATTCAGTCTAAAATTATAGTTGAAGGCTCTATGTTGAATTATGTTTTTTTTGGGACGCTATTTTTAGGGTTTGTCACATCTTTGCCGGAGCTTGTTGTGACAATATCAGCGCTTATGAATAGGTCTCATTCTATGGCTATAGGGAATATAATAGGTAGTAATGCTCTAGATATAGCTATTTTGCCAATATTAGAGCTGGTCTCTTTTAAGGTGCCTATATTCTCAAAAATTTCAATATCCCATATCTATACTCTTATAATTGTAGAGATAGTGACTTTGGCTATCTTTATTCTTATTAAGTCTAAGAGGCTTAATAGAGGTTATGAGTTAATACTGTTGCTTTTATTGATAGTTCCATTAATAATAATATTTTAATTATGAAGAATATTTGGGCCCCATGGAGAATGGATTATGTTTCAAACCCTGAGAAGGATGAAGATTGTATATTCTGTAAAAAAGCTAACGATAAAGATGATGAAGCTAACTATGTTTTATTGAGAGGTAAATACTCTTTTGTTTTATTGAATATATACCCCTACAATAACGGTCATCTTATGGTTACTCCATACAGGCATATAGCTGATTTTACCGATTTAAGCGATGATGAGCTAAGTGAAATATTTAAATTAATTAAGATCTCTAAGAAGAAGCTAGAGATTGCTTTAAATCCGGAAGGTTTTAATATTGGTCTTAATATTGGCGCAGCAGCTGGCGCTGGAATAAAAGACCATATACACTTTCATATTGTGCCTCGTTGGGTTGGAGATACTAATTTTATGCCGCTTTTATCGGACACCAAAGTGCTGTCTCAATCTTTAACTGAACTGTATAGACTACTGAAATCAGATGAATAGAAAAGAGTATCAGGATTTAGAGAGCAAGATATTGGCACCATATGCTTTCAAGAGTGCAATTAGCAGAGGTAGAAAGAGTAATGAATCCGAAGATAATTATAGAACTTGTTTTCAGAGAGATAGAGATAGGATAGTGCACTCTACAGCTTTTAGGCGTTTAGAGTATAAGACCCAAGTATTCTTTATACATGAAGGTGATTACTATAGAACGCGTTTGACCCATAGCCTTGAGGTTTCTCAGATTGCACGTTCTATTGCTCGAGTCTTATCTTTAAATTCAGATCTTGTTGAGGCTATAGCATTAGGTCATGATATTGGCCATACTCCTTTTGGTCATTCAGGGGAAGAGACTTTAAACTCTCTGGTCTCTGATGTTGGTGGTTTTGATCACAATCTTCAGGGATTAAGAGTAGTAGATCTTCTAGAGTTGAGATACCCTGATTTTGATGGCTTAAACCTTACCTGGGAGGCGAGAGAAGGATTTTTAAAGCATAGCACTCGCTACGATAATGGGTATGATAACTTAAATTTTAAAGATAAGAAGAGTTATGGCAGTTTAGATCTGAGTGATTTTTACAATCAGGAGCAGCCTACACTTGAAGCTCAAGTTGTGAATATAGCAGATGAGATTGCATATGATAGCCATGATTTAGATGATGGCATAACTTCGGGTTTGATATCTATTTCAGATTTAAAAAAGATAAATCTTTGGAAAGAAGCTGAGAGAAAAGTTAAAGAACATTACTCAAGTATATCTGCATGTTTTAAGAAGCATCAGGTAATCAGGTTCTTAATAGATATGGACATTAAAGATTTAATTAAAAGTTCTCTGAAAAACTTAAATTCTGTTCAATCCGTTGAAGATGTTAGAGCTAGTACCAAGAGGCTTATAGGCTTTAGTGCTTCTATGCAAGAGAGAAGAGGACCTCTAAGAGAGTTTCTCTATCAGGATCTTTATCATCATTATAGGGTTGTAAGAATGTCTGATAAGGCCAAGAGAATTCTTACAGAGCTTTTCAATGTTTACTATAAGAAACCTACTCAGCTTCCTAATGTTATCCAGCGTAGAATAAAAAAAGAGGGTCTTAAACGGACTATCTCTGATTATATAGCTTCTATGACAGATAGTTTTGCTGCAGATGAATATAGGAAGCTATTTAACCCTTTAGAGGTGGTTTAGTCTAAATCCATAGCTGTTAAATAGTTGTAGATTAAGTCTTTTTTACTCCTCAGTGTTTTATCCATTGTTGAAAAAGATTATCTCTTGTTGTAGAATAGCTGCATATGAGCGAAATAATTTTAGAAAGAAATGTCATAGAAACCCTTGATAAAGGTGGAGATCTAGAAAGATTAAAGTTTCACCTGGATAAGTTTGCAGAATCAAACGTAGTCTTGATTCTTTTCTCTAGGCCGGAATCAAAAAGACCTGCTCAGGAGTTATTGAAAAAGATTAAAAAGATAGTAAAAGAGTATGGCCTGAAGACTAAGGTTGAAAAAGTAGCCGTAGAAGAGATATTAGCTAAGATGAAAGAGGCATCTCAAAGCGGTTACTTTGAAGAGGCGAGGCGTAAATTTACAGAAAAAGTCTGGATCTATCCTCTCATACATGGAGGAGCTAATTATGGCTATATCTGTCTTATAATAGAGGGCGGGAGTCTTTCTAAAAATGTATTAAATTTTGTCGAAGACTATTTAGCTATATCATTAGAGAAGGCTCTAAAAGAGCTAGAATTAATGAAAGTCCATGGTACCTTAAGACCTCGAGCCATTGCTCTCTCTTCAGTTCATACTGTTCATCGCCTTATATCTTCGACTCTCAATATGGATGAACTCTTACCTCGACTTGCTAGGTTATGTTTGCAGATAATACGTGCTAAAAGTTGTGTTATATATTTAAGGGTTGGAAAATATTTAAATCCTAAAGCGGTTGCTTCTGCTGATTCTTCTGAGAAGCCTCACAAAATAGATCTTTTTAATTCCAAAATCGGGAAGAGCTTAGAGGCTGGAACTCTTATTTTAAGTAAGGATAAGCTTTTGGTTCCTCTGATAGAAGAAGATATTATTGGAGCTATAAGTTTAAAGTCTAAACAAAATGGAAGGCCATTCGATTTAAACGACAAAGAGATTCTCTCCGTTCTCTCAGAGCAGGCTGTTGTTGCTATAAAAAATGCTAAACTATATGAAACTCAGAACAGGATTTTAATAGAGAGCTTGCAGTCTCTATCTAAGATTCTAGAGGCAAAATCTCCTAAGATATATACTCATCCAAAAAGTTTCGTAGATTTAGTTCTTGCTATTGCTGGTGAGTATGGTGTCTCTCAAGAGGAGAGGGAGTATATTAAGTATGCAACCTTACTTCTTGATACGGGTAAAGTTGCTGTCGATGAGAGCATACTTAAAAAACCTGCTTTTCTGACAGAGAAAGAGTATAGTTCTGTTCAGGAACACCCAACGAAAAGCGTTGAAATAGTTAAAACTATTAAAGCTCTTAAACCTACTATACCTATAATATTACATCATCACGAAAGATTTGACGGCAAAGGCTACCCTAAAGGGTTGAAAGGCAATAAGATTCCAGTCGGAGCAAGAATATTGGCTGTTGCTGATTCTTTTGAAGCTATGGTATGCCATAGACCTTATAGAAAAACAAGAAATTACGATGATGCTGTAGGGGAGATATTTAAACAGAGAGGTAAGCAGTTTGATCCTGATGTTGTAGATGCTTTTATGGTCTG
>CAYRCW010000011.1:0-18746 GCA_964422895.1 uncultured Planctomycetia bacterium
CCTTTGAGTTTCAACCTTGCGGTCGTAGTCCCCAGGCGGGACACTTAACGCGTTAACTACGGCACCCCCAACTATATGTAAGAAGCACCTAGTGTCCATCGTTTACTGCTAGGACTACCAGGGTATCTAATCCTGTTTGCTCCCCTAGCTTTCGTGCCTCAGCGTCAGAACCGGCCCAGAAGGCCGCCTTCGCCACTGGTGTTCTTCCTAATATCCACACATTTCACCGCTACACTAGGAATTCCACCTTCCTCTTCCGGCCTCAATCCCAACGGTTTTTCAGGCAATTCCATGGTTGAGCCATGGACTTTCACCTGAAACCTAATGGGACGCCTACGCACCCTTTACGCCCAGTAAATCCGAGCAACGCTTGCCACCTCCGTATTACCGCGGCTGCTGGCACGGAGTTAGCCGTGGCTTCCTCTGGGAGTACTGTCAATTCCTAAAAGGAATTTCATCTTCCCTGACAGAGGTTTACAATCCGAAGACCGTCATCCCTCACGCGGCGTCGCTCCCTCAGGCTTTCGCCCATTGGGGAAGATTCTCGACTGCTGCCTCCCGTAGGAGTCGGGGCCGTGTCTCAGTCCCCATGTGACTGATCGTCCTCTTAGACCAGTTACCCGTCTTAGCCTTGGTAAGCCGTTACCTTACCAACAAGCTGATAGGACGCGGGTCCATCCTTAAGCGAAATTCCAAAAGGAATACATTTGTTCTTCTAACAATCGTTAAAAGAAATTATCGGGCATTAGCCCCGCTTTCGCGAAGTTGTTCCCGTCTTAAGGGCAGGTTACCCACGCGTTACTCACCCGTCCGCCGCTATCTACCCGAAGGCAGATCGCTCGACTTGCATGTCTAATCCACGCCGCCAGCGTTCGCTCTGAGCCAGGATCAAACCCTCCGAAAAAAATTTGATCTTACTCTTTTTTTTAACTTTACCGCACTGTCGACCTAAATTTCAAAGAACTGATTAAATACGAAAGGTAATTATAACCTTTATTATTGTCTATGTCAAGAAAACAAGGCCCTAGATTAGCTATCCAGAGCGTGATAGAAATTATATCTTAAAGCAGAATATTGTCAAGATTTAATTAATATTTTTCTAGGCCTAAACGGAGCAAATCCTTCATGAAACCAGATAAAATTTTTAAATATTTTCAATCTATAGCACTGCTCATTAGACTGAACTGAAAAATAATCCTTAAGCTCTTCTTTAATAAATAACGGCTTAAGATCAAATAGACTATTAATAATCCTAGCTTCTTCTTTTGGAACTCTAGATAAAATACAGCTCAATCTATTCTTAAAATACTCTTTATTGAAAACCCAGTTTTTAAAAGGGACTAAATTAATATCTTTACCATTAGAAGTTTTATACATATCCAACTCTCCTCTAAAATTAGGTATCTCAAGACTTAACTCCTTTTCAGTAAAAGATATGCTGAGTAAATTCACACTAGTTATATTTTTCAATCTAAATTTTGACTTTAAAAGATCTATATTAGAATCAATCCACTTAAAATGATCCTCTATAAACCCAAGATCTTGACCATATAGATATTCTACAAAGAAAAATTTATCTTTTCGAAAAGCTAAGGCAGGGATAGGAATATTGGAAGCTAAAATATCTTCGCTTACAATATCAAAACCAAGATTCTTAATGAGATTAATTGAGACTTCTTTTGCTAAATACATCTCTATGATTATAGATATATAGTACGCCAGAGACAAGAGTCAAGAAAACCGTAAGATACATAAACCCTAGAATAAGAACCTCTACATAAGAGATATAAATCTGAGGCGTTACGCTTAAATCTCTAAGTGAGATCGATATCAGAATAAGATAGACCGCTATGACTTGGGATACGGTCTTATGCTTTGCTAACCGTGATGCCGGAATAGAACGTCTACTTGAACCTGCGGCAAGAAGCCTTAATCCTGTTATCATAAACTCACGAGCTAATATAACTATAACCATCCAAGCAGGGATAAGCTCTAAACTTACAAAAGATATAAAAGCACCCATTATCAATATTTTATCTGCTAAAGGGTCTAAAAAAGCTCCAAACTTTGAGACAACACCCAACTTACGTGCTAGTTTACCATCGTAATAATCAGTTAAAGAGGCAACTGTAAATATCACAAGAGCTACAACCGATGCCCACTTAAAAGAGGAGAATATAGACAAAAGAAAGATAACTGCAAGCACAATACGAGAAGATGTTAATATGTTAGGCAATCTCTGCAATAAGGTCATACTCCAATACATCCTTTATCTTTACGTTAATGAAACCTCCCAAATCTATTCTATCACTTTTCTCGACATATACAATACCATCTACCTCTGGGGCATCAAACTCAGATCTAGATATATAGTACTCCTCTTCTTCTTCCTCTACTAAAACTCTTATCTCTTGCCCTATTAACCTGCTATTAAGTTCCCTAGCTATACTATTTTGAGTTTTCATGATAATATCAAACCGCTCATCTTTTACAGATTCTGAAATTTGAGGTATAAAATCAAAAGCATCTGTGCCATCTTCTTGGGAATATCTAAAGCAACCTAATCTATCAAACTTAATATCTTCTATAAAATCAATCAGTTCCTTAAAATCATCTTCACTCTCACCTGGGAAACCAACTATAAAGCTTGTTCTTATTGTTAGACCTGAGATTTTATTTCTTAACTTACTTATCAAACTATATATACTCTCTTTTGAGCTAGGTCTATTCATCTTCTTTAAAATTTTATCGCTTATATGCTGTAAAGGCAGGTCTAAATATTTGCAAAGTTTATCTAAGCTATTATAGCAATCTATTAGATCATCTCCCACCATCTGAGGATGCGTATATAAAAGACGTATCCAAAAATCACCCTCAATATCATTTATGCTTTTAAGAAGTTTTGTAATGTTGACATCAAAATTCATGTCAATGCCATACGAAGTAGTATCTTGAGCTACAACATTTAGCTCTCTTACCCCTCTTTTAACTAAGAACTTAGCCTCTTTTATAATCTCATCCATAGGCCTGCTTCTATACAATCCTTTAATCCCATAAATCGCACAATAACTACACCTATGAGAACATCCTTCGGATATCTTTAAATATGCAAAATGGTTTGGGGAGAGAAGTCTCTTCTTCTCAATCGGATAGTCTAATAGATATCTCTCTTCTTTTACATTGTTAACTTCTTTGCCTTTTCTTACATCTTCAAGTGCTTCTATTATATCATCCCAATTTATTCCAATAACAGCATCTATCTCTGGAATCTCATTTAAGAGCTCTCTTGAATACTTCTGAGTGAAACACCCCCCTACTACTACTTTGAAATCTCTATCTTTTTTAATCTGAACTAAATCTAATATGATATCAATCGACTCTTTCTTAGCATCCTCTATAAAACCACAGCTGTTTACAATGGCTACATCTGCATCTAAAACTTCATCGACAATCTCGTAGCCCTCTTTAGATAGAAGATCTAACGTAAACTCTGAATCAACAAGATTCCTAGCGCAACCTAAACTTATTAAGAAGACTTTCATTGTATAAATTTAATTAAGATAGAACTTAAGGCAATTTTATACCATCAGCGGTGATCTTAATTCCCCTAATAATGCCCCTGCCTATAGAACCTATATTTTTACCATTTAATATAAATGAGAGACGAGATGCATCTCCGACCCAAAGCTCAAATTCGTCTTTAGCCTTCCAAGTCTCAGATTGATTAGTTTTTAAAATACTGTCAAAAATTTTTTCGTTATCAGCGCGAAGTCTAATCCAACAATCCTCATTGGCTTTTATAGTTAATTCTAATAGCACATTCTCTTCTAAATTACTCTTAGAAACTGCTTCTTTAACTGCTATTGAATCATCTTCTATTATTTTAACATCCAATAAATCCTCTGACTCAATATTGATATCATTATTATTTATAAATACAGCTAACACCTTTTTAACACCTAAAAATATAAAATATATAGACCCAACTATAAATACAGATATTATGGCAGTTTTTAAAACTAAAATAATCTTATTAGGCATAGAACCTGACCTAGCATAACCTTGCTCTTTAGATTTCAGTTCTGGCGGAAGAATATCAAGTTCACTTAATATCTGCTCTTTATCTAAATTCAGAAATTGAGCATACTTACCTAAGAAACTTCTTAGATATAATGGAGATTTAAAATAACCGAAATTTTCTTCCTCTAAAGCCGCTAAAACCTTAGGGTGTATCTTAGCTTTCTGGGTAACAAAATCATAATCATAACCCAACCTTTCTCGTGCTTTCTTAAGTTTTATACCTATATTAGCCATAGTATGTTAATTAAGCTTCTCCTTCCAATCCTTGCTGTAGATAGTCTTCTCTGTCTACCAATATCTCACGAGGCTTTGAGCCTTGATAATGACCTACTATACTATCCTCTTCCATCATATCTATGAGCCTAGCAGCTCTAGTATAGCCAACGCCGAGTCTTCTCTGAAGCATTGATACCGAAGCCTGCCCTGTCTGCATAATAACGTTTATAGCCTCCTTGTAGACTTCATCTCTTTTGCCATGAGCTTTAACCCCAGACACAGTAGAAGAAGAGCTTAAAATACTTTCATCATACTCGGGCTCTTTCTGTTCTTTTATGAAATTAACAACTCTCTCTATCTCTCTATCTGAAACAAGGCTACATTGAGCCCTAGAAGGCTTAGATGTTCCGGGAGGTATAAAGAGCATATCGCCTTTACCTAAAAGCTTATCTGCTCCATTTAGATCTAAAACAGTTCGAGAGTCTACTTTAGATGCTACCTTAAAAGATATCCTGGAAGGAAAGTTTGCTTTTATAACTCCAGTTATAACATCAACAGAAGGCCTCTGAGTAGCAAGTATCATATGAATTCCTACTGCACGAGAAAGCTGAGCAAGCCTTGCAATGCAACCCTCTATATCTTTAGATGCTACCAGCATCAAATCAGCAAGCTCATCTATTACTACAACAATATAAGGCAGTTTCTGAGGAAGCTCGGCTGCTTTATCTTTTTTCTGATTATAGGCTGCTATATTTTTAGTCATTGCTTTAGATAATATTCTATACCTAGAATCCATCTCTTCTACCGCCCATTCTAATGCTGCAACAGCCTTATTAGCATTTGTAACAACCGGAACTATTAAGTGTGGTAAGCCGTTAAAAGGCATTAATTCAACCATTTTGGGGTCTATCAGAACCATCTTTACCTCGTCAGGCGTAGCCCTATATAAAAAACTAATTATAAGAGAGTTAATGCAGACCGTCTTTCCGCTTCCAGTTGTACCAGCTATTAAAAGATGTGGCATTGCACTTAAGTCGCTTACGAAAGGTTCTCCTGAAATCTTCTTACCTAAAGCCAGCGGCAATAGAGATTGTTGATTTTGATAACTACTAGATTCAATAACCTCTCTTAAGTAGACCATAGATGAAGTAATATTTGGAATATCAACCCCAATTGTCCCTTTGCCAGCAACAGGATTTACATGCACATTATGACTCTTCATAGCAAGACCTATATCTTCAGACAGGGAAGCAATAGAATTAACTTTTACACCTGGAGCAGGTTGAAGCTCATACCTTGTTATGACAGGCCCTTTATCAATATTGACAACTTTAGCTTCAATGCCAAACTCCCTTAATGATTCCTCAAGGAGTTCTGCTCTTGCATGAAAATCTTCTGCCTTCTCCTTGCTCTGCACTCTATCTGGTAATTCTAATAGATCTATTGGCGGTAAAGTAAAGCCACCTCTTGATACACTCTTAGAAGTATTTAGCACCGCACGTCTCTGCGTCCTGTCTATATCCTCTATCTTAAGCTTAGGCTTTCTTTTAGCAGGCTTAACTTTAGAAACCTCACTTTCATCCTCTAAAAACTCTTCTCTCTCAACTCTTCTATCTTTTCCAGAAGATCCACGTTTAGGCTGAGTCTCTATCACTTCAGAACGTCTAAAAATATTAGTTATCAAGCTAACTAAAATAACCCCTAGCCCTTTTAAGCCTTTAATAATATAACTTAAAATCGGTAAATCAGTAACCATTATAGCGGATAACAACAGTATGGAAAAACTGACTAATATTGCTCCAGAATAACCAAAATATTTTTTACTAAAATCTAAAAAATAAAATCCAACGACACCAGAAATATTAAAACTAACCTTCTTATTAAAATAGCTCAGTAATGCTCCTAAACAACTAAGCGAACTTAAAAGAAGTAGGAGCGAAAATAATTTCAGTTTGAAATTCTTGAAATCCTCTTCGTAGAAATAGAATATGTAAGTCCAAAAAAATATACTGATAGGAATTACAATACTCATCCATCCAAAATAACTACGCAAAAAATAACCAGAGAGAACGGTAATATTTCTGAATAGACTCTCACCCCCAACACCGTGAGAACTTAATTCAGGATGAGATAGAGGTGCAAAGAAAATAATCGCCAAAAAAAGATATAAACCTAATACCACCCCAAGCAGGCAGATGATCTCTTTTTTCATAAATCTCTCAACAAAATTATTCGACCTGCTTCATGCTCAACTTTATCTTGCCAGCATCATCTATGCCGATAACTTTAACTTTAACTTCATCTCCTCTTTTAATAACCTCTTCAATGTTGGCAACATACTCATTGGATATTTCAGATACATGCACCAGGCCTTCTTTGCCCGGAGCTATCTCACAGAAAGCACCAAAGTTAACCACCTTTACAACTTTACCATTATAAAGTTCGCCAACCTCGACATCTTTTATAAGCTCATTTACCCTTTTAAGAGCAAATTGCAACTGTTCATCATCATCGGCAGCTATATGCACAACACCCTCATCATCAATATCAAATCTTGCTCCGGTATCACTGGTAAGTTTTCTTATAGTCTTACCTCCAGGTCCAATAATTATAGCTATCTTTTCAGATTCCAACTTAAAGGACTCTAACCTAGGCGCATAAGTAGAGACTGATGATCTAGAACTACTCATAACTTTATCCATAATATCTAATATCTTTGCCCTAGCTTCCTGAGACTGCTTAAGAATCTTAGATATAAGCTCTAAGCTAATCCCTGATATCTTTAAATCTAACTGTATAGCAGTAATACCAGATTTAGTACCGGCAATCTTAAAATCCATATCGCCAAAATGGTCTTCGGCGCCAGCTATATCAGTCAATATTAATTCATTATCTCCTTCTTTAAAAAGACCTAAAGCTATCCCAGCAACAGATGCCTTAAGAGGTACGCCTGCATCCATCATAGCTAAAGACCCAGCACATACAGTAGCCATAGAAGAAGAACCATTGGATTCTAATATCTCTGATACCAATCGTACTGTATAAGGAAAATCCTCATCTTTAGGCATAACTGCTCTCAATGCCTTTTCAGCCAAAGCACCATGTCCTATCTCACGTCTTCCTGGACCTCTCATAGGACGTACCTCACCTACACTAAAGGGAGGAAAATTATAATGGAGCATAAACTTCTTAGAGGACTTACCCTCTAAAGACTCTACGGTCTGCTGATCACTAGTTGTACCTAAAGTTGTAACAGATAAACTCTGAGTCTGACCTCTTGTAAATAATGCAGACCCATGAGTTCGAGGCAAAAACCCTACAGAACAACTTATATCTCTAAGTTCAGTCATAGATCTACCATCTAATCTTTTGCCGTTTTTAACAGCATGATCCCTGATAGCACTTTTCTGAATTAGATGTATAGCCTCTTTAATATCTTCTCCTGAGTAAGACTCTTGATATTTTTCTATCGCTTCATTTTTAATAGAAGTCGATAAGTTCTTACCTTCTTCCTTATCTTTTGAGATACTACTCTCTGCAATCCTAACTCCAAAATATTTCTTAATCTCATCGACAATATTGTCGCTTACTTTAAAAAGCTCTGGCTTAATTTTATCTTTACCGCACTTTTCTCTTAACTCATTTTGAATATCTATAATAGAAGCAATGCTTTTTTGAGCAGTACTTATAGCATTAAACATATCTTCGTCACTAGCTTCTAATGCTTCTCCTTCTAACATTATGACACCATCTTTATCTCCAACTAAAGTTATAGTTAAATCAGCATCAGCTACTTGCTTATAGTCTGGATTTAAAATAACTTCACCATCAACCATTGATAACTTAATACCAGCTATAGGTGAATCGAAAGGTATGTCTGATATGTAAAGAGCAGCTGAAGTTCCAATAATAGCAAGAGTATCTGGATCATACTTGCCATCGCTAGAGAGCACTATAGCTGTAATCTGAACTTCATTTCTTAAACCTTCAGGAAAGAGAGGACGTATAGGCCTATCGATTAAACGCGACGTTAATATCTCTTTATCTGTAGGTCTCCCTTCTCTCTTAAAGAAACCGCCTGGAATCCTTCCAGCTGCATAAGGCCTCTCTCTATAGTCAACCATGAGAGGAAGAAAATCTATCCCATCTCTAGTCTCGGAAGACATAACTGCACTTACCAATACAATTGTATCTCCACACTGAACTCTTACAGAACCATTAGCCTGCCTTGCTATCTCTCCGGCAGTTATTACAATCTCTTCTCCGTTAATATTAACTCTTACTTCTTCTTTCATTGTAACTCCTTGTAATCAAAAGGTAGGATTCGCGTATGGAAAACTATTTGCGTAATTTAAGCTTCTCCACAAGCTCTAAGTATCTCTTTTGATCTTTTCTTTTTAAATAGCTAAGAAGCTTCTTTCTCTTGCTTACCATAACCAGAAGACCCTGCCTTGAATGATGATCCTTCTTATGAGTCTTTAAATGCTCATTTAGATAGATAATCTTCTTTGTTAAGATAGCGATTTGGACTTCGGGTGAACCCGTGTCTTTATCATGGATAGAAAACTCTTCTATTATTTTATTTTTTTCCATATTCCCCTTCCTTCAGTTGTTATTCTTCGACAATATAACTTCAACTCTCTACCTTGTCAAGATGTGTTTTAACAAGCATCTTAATAGGTTCAACTAAATCATATATCTCTTCTACATCCATTGCAATTAGATATTCGGGTTTTAGCAGATACAAGTCATGACTCTTCACTATTTTCTCACTCTTTAAATTCTCAATCATTCTTGATATTATAAAGTCATTACGCTTCCTCTCCCAGCTACTCACATGTTTTTTAAACGCCTCTCCTTTGGTTTCAACCTTTGCTATGCCTTTAAATTGATACCCTACAAAATTATCCCAGTTGATCACAAATAATGATATCCGTGGATTAACCTCTAGATTCTTCTTTGTCTTAGCCATAAAAAGATCGCAAAAATAGATTTTACGAGCATCGACTGAAACAATACCTTTTATAGATATATTTGGCTTACCATCTTTATCAGATGTACCTAAGAATCCATAGGAAAAATTCTTAACAAATTTACGTATATCAATTGGTATCATCTTATAAAATCACTCCAAACATCGGTAGGCAAAACTCTCTTTATTCTTTCATCCTTATCTAGCCCATCATCCCAATCTCTGTTTAACAAAGCAAAAGTATATAAAGTATTGATAACTGTAAAATGACTATGAGCATCTTCTTTAAAGAAAGAGTCCAGCTCTTCCAGATAATAGAACGGGTGCCTCCTTATGAAAACATTTTTAGATCTTAGATTATCCATCGTTTCAATAATTAATAGCGTTTTGCTCTTGTCAGGCATAAGATTCCAGTCATCACCATTATAGCGGCCTATCTTCTTAAATATCTCAGCATCAGGCATACTCATCTTAAAAGAACGCTTATTCTCTTGACCAGGTATATTTATTGAAAAATCAACTACCTCATTGTCCGCATTAAATTCAACAAAACCCCAGCTTTTATCGCCATCTGGATACTGATAATACACCCAAAATTCAAACTCATCGTCATATCTATCCTTATCTATAGGTATAGGATATATTTGCAACTGCAAACTCTCTCTTGTAGTAACCATATCCGGTTTACCTAAGATAGAGTTAACACTCTCTTTAGATATCCCATTGCTAATATCCTCAGCAAAAGCAGAGCCTACAGCTAGCACCATTATTAATACAAATAAAAATTTTAACTTCATTCCTACATATTCTAATCCAATACTCCTTTAAAAACAAGGTATTTATGGAATTAGAGGGGATTTGGTGGGCGAGGGAGGGATTGAACCTCCGACCTCCTCGTTGTAAGCGAGGCGTTCTCCCACTGAACTACTCGCCCTTAATGTATTAGAGCACCAAGATACCAAAAAACATTCAACATATTAAAACCTATACTGTTAGAAAATAATAAATGTTTATCTTAAAAATTGCAATCTTATTTTTATCTCAATCAACTAGGTAAAGCTATCATAGAGAATATCATAACAAACAATGCTACAGTCTCTATGATACCCAATACAAGCATATAATTAGCAAAACCTTTACCGGTCTCAGCCAAAGCATCGCAAGCTCTTGCAGCAGCTTTACCTTGCATATAAGCTGAGCATCCCATAGCTAATCCTGCCATCACCCCTATTGTAACTTGCATTACAGTTGACCCTGGATCGTATGGTAAACTAGCAGCCTGGATCTTATTTCTTAATATAAAACCGTAAAATATCTGAGTCAACGGAGCACCTACAAAAGCTATCATCATAAAAGGAGCTGTTTTATTTTGAGAAAAAGCCTTCTTCCAAGACCCTATAGCTGCCATACCAGCTACGCCTATACCTAAAGCTGACCCTACAGCGGTAAGTCCTAACGAAGCATTCAAATCTCCTAAGCCCTGAATCATCTTCTGACCTCCTTATCCTTTAAATGGTTTATAGCTTCTACCCTTCCACTCTAAATCAAGATGGGTTGAAAACTCAAGAACATTCAACCTAACTCCATGAACAAGCACTGACATCAAACCCAAAACTATATTCAAAGAATGGCCTAATAAGATAATAATAGTGGATACTAATATAGTAGCAATACTATTGAAACCTATATCGCCGGCCATATTGTTAAAAGTGATCGCAATCATTACAGTAGCATAGCCAACAGCAAAGAGACGCAAGTAGGACAATATGTCGGCAAAGAAATTTATAATAGCAAAAGGAAGATCTAGTAATGCTGCTGTTATTTTTTTTAAAATACTAGATTTAGGTTTTGAAAATAACATTACCATAAGTGCTCCAAATACAACAAAGAGAGGCATTGCTTTAGGAATATCTAAATTTAAAACCAAGCCTCTAGTTAAAAGAAACATAGACCAACCTATAATAATCCAGCCTAAATGGCTTATAGCTTTCAAAGAATTGATAAATCTTGCAGCTGCAACAAGATGAGCAATGGTAAGATGGGTTATTCCTAATATAAAGCATAGGTATATAAAATTATTCTGATTAGAATCTATGAAACTATTCAAACTATCTATAACAAATATATTTAACAATGGCGCCTGAGAGAGCCTTTCAACACCAAACCAGTTCCCTGTAATAGCACCCCAAGCAATAGTTGAGAAACTAAGTGAGTAAATAAGATATAATATCTGTTTGGAAAAAGTTTTATTCTTAAGCCGGATTAAAAAAGCAACACTAAGAAAGACTAAACCATAACCAGCGTCACCGATTATCATAGCAAAAAATATACTAAAGAATATAAGAAACCAGAGAGAGATATCATACTCTTCATAACCTGGTATAGTATCCATAAGCTTGAAAATAGGATCTACTATTCTTAACCAACGTGGATTACGTATCAAAGTTGGAACCTCCTCAGGATCCTCAGGGTCTCTTAAGAATACTCCCCATCCCTCTTTATCAGATAGAATGTTTAAAGATTCCACTGTATCAATAGGAATAAAACCTTCTATAGAGCTAAAGCCTTCTGATATATCCAGCTCTGAATTAACCTCAGCAAATTCAAGTTTTTTATCTAAAACATATTTATACTGACTAAAACAGTTCTTGAATCTAGAAAGATATTGCATTCTACTGCCTATCTCTTTAAGCTCTTTTTGAATCTCCTGACCATCTTCAACAAGTTTGGAATATTCTCTTTTAGGCAAATCTACAGAACTACCCCAAGACATTCCCTCTGAATCTGAAATTAAAGCTACGTAAAACTTTGCTCTCTCTCTTTTCAAAAGATAGAGAACCTTATCTTTCTGAGCTCTCTTAAAATCTCTTTTATTCAAAATAGAGAGTTTTAGATCTAAACCATTCTCCTTAATATAAGAGAGAGAATCTAAGGAAAATATACCCCAATCTCGATACCAATCTAAGTCTTTTTTTATTAGTGCTAATCTGCTTTCTAAGCTCTCCCTATCTTTATTTAAGAAATCTATCTCTTCTATGAAGGTAGGAATTTTTTCTCTTGGACAATCTTTATCAGGTTCAACATTGAATCCAGCTATAAGCCTCATAGCTCTCTCAAAAATAGAGATTTTATCTTCTAAGAAAGATACCTCTCCGGAAGATAAAAATTTCTTTCTCTTTATATGTACAGTTCCAAAAGTTCTCAATTTCTCAATAGCTCTATCTCGATCTCTATTTGAAACCAACAATGTTAACTGCTTCATCTTAACTATCATACTTGAATCTCTACCCCATTGTTTTTGATTCTCAATTTAGATTTTGCAATCTTTCCTCTTACAACTTCAGAAGTAGACAGATCCCCTAAAAACACGTTTATTTTCTTTATATTCTTTGTTACCTCAGGAATTTTAACTTTCTCAAAAAGATTGACACGTTGAGTTGTAATCCGTAACTCTTCTTTGAGAAGCTCTCTGGCTCGTTCTAAAACAACTCTCTTTGCTTTTAAGCCAAGCAGCTCTCTTAATATCTCTACCCCTCTATCAACCCAGAGAGGTGTTAGATATAAATCGTAAGAAATTTCTTTGAACTTTATCTCTTTAAAGATAGGTATATCAATCCCAGCTATATTACCTTTCTCGACAATAACTTCTTTTACTTTAAATATTTTTTCAATTCCAACATCTTCTCCAAATAGTTCTATCCAAAACTCTAAAGAACTTAAGAGAGATTCTATGTCTTCGTTTATTTTATTCAGATCCTGATTGTTTTTGATTATCTCAAGCTGTAATTGCTGTTTTTTGAGCTGCAGCATAGGGAGATACTTCCTAAAACGCTTCAGTGATTCTTTCTGCTTCTTTAATTCATTTTTTGTCAGTTTCAACTTTGCCACAATCAGTCTCGCCAAAACTCTTTGATCAATTCAGTGCGGAATGGAACCTCTTCGGATTTAAAACATTCTGAAAGAATCTGCCACCCTTTATCTAAAGCAGCCTCTAGTGGTATATTTACAGCTAAATCCATTAACTCTTTTTCAAAAATATCTCCATATTTAAGCAATTTCTGATCCCAAGAGCTCATCTTGAAACCCATATCCCTCTTCTCTCCTGTCTCTTTGTAATCAGCATACAGTTGTATCATTCCATTCATTATGGCTCTATGGTCTCCCCGAGTCTTATCATTAACCTGCTGTTTTAATCTACTCAAAGAACCAAATGGCTCTATCCTGCCGTTACGAAGATAGAGCTGTCCTTCAGTAATATAACCTGTATTATCTGGGACCGGATGAGTAACATCATCACCTGGCATAGTTGTAACCGCAAGTGTCGTAATAGAACCGCTATCCTCAAAATCTACAGCCTTCTCATACCTAGCTGCCAACTGACTATATAGATCTCCAGGGTAACCTCTATTTGAAGGAACCTGCTCCATAGTAATCGCAATCTCTTTTAAAGCATCGGCAAAATTAGTCATATCTGTAAGCAGGACTAAGACATCTTTACCAGCTAAAGCAAATTTCTCAGCCACGGCAAGAGATATATCCGGTATCATAATGCTCTCTACTATTGGTTCAGAAGCAGTATGAACAAAAAATATAGACCTACTTAAAGCACCGCTACTTTGAAGTTTATCTTTAAAAAACATATATTGATCAAACTTTAATCCTATACCACCTAATATAATCATATCAACCTCAGCCTGTATTGCAATTCGAGCTAAGAGTTCATTGTAAGGCTCGCCAGATACTGAGAATATGGGAAGCTTTTGAGAGACAACGAGAGAGTTAAATACATCTATCATAGGTATATTAGTTCTTATCATCCTATCAGGTATCTTTCTTTTTACAGGGTTGACCGTAGAACCGCCTATCTCAATATTATTTCCAGATATAATCGGGCCCCCATCTTTTGGCCTGCAACTACCGTCGAATACCCTGCCTAACATATCCTCTGAGAAAGGCACTTGCATAGGATGAGAAAGAAAGCTAACTTCATCGGCAGTAGATATGCCTCGGCTCCCTGAAAAAACCTGAAGTGAGACATTGTCTCTATCTAAGCCTATAACTTGAGCAAAGGATTTACCTTTTTTCGTATTTACCTCAGCCAGTTCATGATATCCAATACCCTTGGCCTTTACAGTAATAACGTCTCCTACTATACTATCTATCCTGCTGTATAACCTCTTCATCTTTTTTCAAAACCTCTCTTTTAATAAATTCATCTATCTCTTTCTCTCTGCTTTTAAACTCTGTTGACTCCCAAGCAGCGTAATTCCAATCTAGAAACATCTGGCGTAATTTAAAAAAGGTACTCCTAGACTCATCTTTTGTCTTTAAATTTGGCTCTGCTTTTAGTATGTAGTCAACTTTAGAAAAGATATAGTTCTGACGCTCTATTGGGGTAGCAGCATCAACTTCATCATAACCATTCTGTTGCAAATAGACATAGTCTAGAAATTCTGCTTTCAAATATATTAAAAAATCTTTATCTGTTACACCCTCTTCACCAACAACCTTCATCATCTGCGATACTTCGTCACCTTTAAATATTATCTCCTTAGCATAGGCCACCTTATCTTCGGCAATAAAACCTTTATATTTAGACCAGCTTTCTAATGGTGATATAGAGGGGTATTTTCTTGCATCAGACCTCTCTCGAGATAGACCATGAAAAGCTCCGACAACCTTAAGAGTTGACTGAGTAACAGGCTCTTCAAAATTACCGCCAGCTGGAGATACAGTACCACCTATTGTAAGAGAACCTTTATCCCCATTTAAAAGCTCAACACTGCCGGCCCTCTCATAAAAAGAAGCTATGCGCGACTCTAAATATGCAGGAAAAGCCTCTTCTCCGGGAATCTCTTCTAACCTCCCCGAAACCTCCCTCATCGCTTGAGCCCAACGCGAAGTAGAATCAGCCAAAAGAAGTACGTCTAAACCCATCTGCCTATAATATTCTCCAAGGGTTGCTGCAGTATATACAGAAGCATCTCTAGCGGCAACAGGCATAGAAGAGGTATTACATATAATCACTGTTCTAGCCATAAGAGATTTACCAGTTCTAGCATCTTTAAGTTTTGGAAACTCTCTTAAAGTTTCAACAACTTCACCAGCTCTTTCACCACAAGCAGCCACAATAACAATATCAACCTCAGCATACCTCGAGGTCAACTGCTGTAAGACTGTTTTCCCCGCCCCAAAAGGACCTGGAATACAGTATGTCCCACCTTTTGCTACAGGGAATAATGTATCAATTATTCTAATACGAGTAGTCAGTGATTCAGAAGTCTGCAGCTTTTTCTTATAAGAACTTATAGGAACTCTTATAGGCCAACGAAAAGTCATTGTGACATCAAGACTATTGCCCAAACTGTCATCTACTTTAGCTATAACATCTTTTACGCTATAGTCTCCTTCAGCGTTTAGACTTTTTAATTTATGTTCTCCAACAAAATCAAAAGGCAACATTATATAATGCTTAAATATTTCTTCTTCTACATATCCAACATAATCACCAGCTAATAGAATGTCACCCTCTTTAGCTGTAGGGGTAAAATGCCATCTCTTTTCAAGATCAAGAGCAGCTATATCTACGCCACGGGGCAAGAAAAAACCATACTTGTCAGCTAGAAGATTTAGAGGATTCTGCAGACCATCGTAAATACTGCCAAGAATGCCAGGGCCAAGATCAACAGAAAGAAGCTGATTACTAAATTCAACTTCATCTCCAACTTTAAGACCTTTGGTATCCTCAAATACCTGCATAAAAGCTAGCTCTCCTCTAATTTTAATAACCTCTGCTTTAAGACGTTCGTCTTCTTTTAAGACATAGCCCAACTCATTTTGCATTATATGACTCTGTGGTTTAACCGTTATCATATTCCCATTGATAGACGTAATAGCACCTTTATTAGTTTTCATGGACCATCGCCTCGTAATTTATATTTGAAATTTTATTAAACAACTCTTCCCCCTTCTCTTTATCAAATTGAGATATTCTGTCTAAAATCTGAAGTTTATACAAATAAATAATTACTCTTTCTAAATCAAAATTATGGTATGACTCAAGTTTATCTACAAAACTCCACTTAAGATGCAGCAATCCCATCTCGACTTTAAGAGGGTCTGTATCAGCTAAAACAGATTTTAAACTTTCATCTAAAATAGCTCCTATATTACCTTCTCTAAATTTAACAATATCATCTCTTAAATTATACTCAAAAATTTTATACTCTTTAACAATACCATTGTCACTCTTTCTTAAATAAATATCATCTATACTTGCTCTTCTAAAAATCTCAAAATCCTTAGGACTCAACCACTTTGCTGCTTGTTCTATAAAATAATCGATATCAATATGCTCTATACTGTTAAAATCCAGTAGGGGAAGCTGCGTGATTAAATAATAATATCTATCCATCTAAACTCTTACTTACCATCTCTCTTATCTCTTTATTAAGAAAGAGACCGATAACATCAGCTATACCTTTATCCGAAAAATCATAATGCAAATCTTCACCTTTTATTCCAATTCTAAAACCATGCTTTAGGCCCGGATGAATCTTAAACTCAAATCCTCCTACCATCTTATCTTTAAATTCAGAGATAAGAACCTCTTTTAAAGAATCCTTATCTTCTTCTGAAATTAAAACCTCAATAGAGTTATCTTTGTCTAGATTCCAATTAGAAAGAACATTGACAATCATACTCTTAATCACTTCAGGGTTAAGAGAATTTGATACATCTCTCTTCAGTAAATCGCTGAATACAGCTACGATCTTCTCTCTCAAACTTATAATTACATCTCTCCCTGCCTGCTCTATTGCTACCTTAGCTATATCTTTATACTTATTACTCTGAACCTCTGCTTCTTTTATAATAGCAACACTCTTAACTTCTGCTTCTTTTAAGATTGCAGCTGCCTCTTCTTTAGCTTTAATTACTATCTTATCAGCTTCGTTCTTAGCTTCCTGAACACCCTCTCTTTTTATCTTCTCAATAAGTTTATCTAGCTTAGCTTCCATATTATTCCTCCGATTATTCTTTATGATTCTAAATAGTAGAAAAATACTATTTATGCTTCTACTATATCTCTACTTCCAGGCTTAAATAGTGGTATATCTTTCTTACATAGAGGGCAATCTTCTTTAGAGTATACTGGCAAGGTATACTTCATAAGATATGAATATTTATTCCTTATCTTAAAATCCTCACTGCAACGATCTATTACCGCACTAACACCTACAATCAATGGTTGAAAACCCTTAAGTAGAGCTTTTAATTCTAAGATCGACTTTCCAGTTGTAAGCACATCTTCAACTATTAAGACTCTCTCTCTATTCTTCACTTCAAAGCCTCTCTTTAAGCAGAGCTCTCCATTGGAGCGTTCTGCAAAGATTGCTCTTGCACCTATAGCTCTTGCAACCTCATAAGCTAAAATAGTACCGCCATGTGCAACCCCAGCTATTACAGCGGGTCTTTCAAATCTAAACTCTTTTACTAAAGCATTTGCTATGCGTGAAGCATACTTAGGATACTGGAAAATGCGAGCAAGTTGAATATACTGTTCTGAGTGCAGCCCACTGGATAATAAAAAATGTCCACCTTGAATAGCCCCTGTCTCAGTCAAAATTTCCATAAGCTCTTTATCGTTCATCTAATACCTCCTTAATAATCTTTACAGGATTAACTGCATTAATTATAGACCTGCCTATAACTATATAGTCAGCTCCATTATCAAAAGCCTCTTGTGGCGAACCGCTTCTCTTCTGATCTTTATTTATAGCACCTATCTTTATACCTGGAACTACAGATATAAAATCTTTAGTTATCCCTTCCTTCAATCGCTTAACCTCTTCTACAGAAGAGACAACTCCATCAGCTCCAAAAGTTAAAGCTAATTCAGCAAGCTTAAAAACTATGTTATTAATTTTATTTTTAAAACCTAAAAAATGCAAGTCATTTTCATCGATACTAGTGAGAAGAGTTACTGCAAGCATAAGCGGCCTATCTACATCTTTAAAGCCATTTAGTGCTTTTCTTGAGCTTTCAATCATGCTGCTTCCACCAAAAGCATGAATAGTGAACATATCCACTCCCAAGTCAGCTATTTTTTTAACACTCTCTGCAACCTGAGTTGGAATATCGTGCAGCTTAAGGTCTAAAAATACATCCGATCCATAGCTCTTTATGGCATCTATCACTCTCTTCCCGTAAGGAATAAATAGACGAGGACCTATTTTAAAAGTCTTAACATAAGGTGCTAGCATCTCAAGATAGCGATCTAAATCATCTATTTTATCCAAGTCAAGCGCAACTATTACCTTATCTCTTTTATCCAATTTTAAGACTCCCTATCAAATCTTTATACTTAATATCTCTCTCTTTAAGATAGTTCTCTAGCCCTTTTGCAATCTCTAATGATGCAGCAGGATTTATAAAATTAGTAGTACCTACACTCAAAAGAGTAGCCCCTGCAATAATA
>CAYRCW010000012.1:0-12487 GCA_964422895.1 uncultured Planctomycetia bacterium
CTTCCAGAGAGATATCTAATGGTCTATCTGAGATTGTAAAGTATGGAATTTTAGGAGATAGAGAGCTTTTTGAATTACTGGAGTCTCAAGATATAGAACCTGTTTCTTTCCCTCTTAAATTATGGAGTGAAATAATCTTAAGGTGTAGCAGAATAAAGAGAGATATTGTTCAAAGTGACGAACGCGACAATAAAGATTTAAGAATAGTCTTAAATCTAGGTCATACAATAGCCCATGCTTTGGAGACTGCTTCTAAGTATGAGATGATATCTCATGGAGAGGCAGTATCTTTTGGTTTGATTGTTGAGAGTTTAATCTCTAATAAACTTGGAATATTAAAGAGAGAAGATTTAAAGAGGATAATAGATTTGATATTAAAGCTTAAGATTTTACCTAAAATAGTTGAAAAGCTAGAGAAAGATAAAATATTAAGCAGCATTAGCTATGACAAGAAAGCTAAATTTGGAATACCGAGATTTGTGCTACCTAAATCTATAGGTTCTGTGATTATATCTTCTGACGTGGAGGAGAGTTTAGTGATGTTTGCTCTCGATGAGGGTATAGGTTATCTTTAGAAAATTATCTTTTAAGGAGGTAGGATTATGCCTGAAGAATGGATTGAAATAGGTATAGTTACTAATTTCTATTCCAAGCCTTCTGCTGCAATAATAGAGATTACAGCTCAAAACTTAAATGCTGGTGATAGAATCAAAATAAAAGGGCATACAACCGATTTTGAAATGGACGTGCACTCTATGCAGATAGAACATCAAATTGTTGAGGAGATCTTACCGGGCCAGATTGTGGGTTTAGGTGTAAGAGAGCGGGTTCGCTCTCATGATAGAGTATTTAAGCTTAAAAAATAATAATTTAAAATTAAAGGAGGATAATTATGGCCAGAGCTTTTTTAAAGATCAATGTAGAGCCGGGTGAAGAGAAAGAGGTTATTGTGCGATTGAAATCTTTTGAGAATGTAGTTGATGCAAATTTGACTTCAGGAGAACAAGATATTATAGCTCAGATAAAAGCCTCTAATTACGAGGAGCTGATGAGGTTTGTTGTGACAGAGTTGCGTGCAACAGATGGTATTACAAAGACAATAACCAATCTGATATTAGATTAATTAGCTTTTTATTTCTATGGGTTTATCTCCAGCTTGACTTGGCTCTGTTGCCATGTTAGGATAGGCGGGTTTAAGATTATAATGAAGATAATAATAGTACTATTGGTATTTTTAATAAAAGCTTCTTATGCTTCAGATGAGAGTCTAAATAACTTTACTCTGACAGGCTATGACAAGCAGAGCAATAAAAAATGGGAGATGGAAGGCGATAATGCAGAGCTGAGCAAGGATAGTGTAGCTCTGAAGTCTGTTAAGGTTAAAGTTTATGGCGACAATGGCCCTATTGACATAAGTGCAGATAAAGGTTTTTTAGATAAAGTGAATAGAGAGTTAAGGCTAGCAAATAATGTTGTCATTAAAAACTCAGAAGGGGACTCTCTTTTTACGGAGCTATTGTATTGGAATCAAGATAGAGAGGTTGTTTGGACAGAAGAGAGATTAAGGATAGTTAAAAACGATAGCGAAATATTAGGCGAAGGCGGTGAGGTTGATACTAAGTTCACCAAGGCAGTTATTAAGAGAGATGTTAAATTTAAAACAGTGCCTCAGACTATAATAAAGTCTAAAGGATCTTTGAGCATAGATTATATTAAAAACATCGCTGTTTTTAATGATAATGTCCATGTGCTAGATAGAAGAGGAGAGCTTTTCTGCGATAAGCTGATTGTCTATTTTGATAAAGGAGAAAAGAGCATAAATAAGGCTCATGCTAAAGGGAATGTGAAGCTTAGACGTGGCAACTCTTTCACCTATTCTTCTGAAGCAATATACGATTTAAAAGAGGGGAAGATTAATCTTCTTGGGCGACCTAAGCTTGAGATATATCCTGAATAAAAAGATGTTAAAAGTTAAAGGCTTAATAAAGGAGTACAGGAATAGAAGGGTGGTTAACGGTATCTCTCTTGATGTATCTAGCTCTGAGATAGTTGGGCTGTTAGGTCCTAATGGAGCAGGTAAAACAACAACTTTTTATATGATTGTGGGATTGATCTCTCCAAATAAAGGGAGTGTTTATTTTAAAGATTGCGATATAACAAGATTACCTATGCATAAGAGGGCTAGCTTGGGAATAGGGTACCTTTCGCAAGAGCCGGCTATATTTGGAAATTTAAGCGTCAAGGATAATATAGTAGCCGTGCTGGAGACTTTGAATATCCACCCTAAAGAGAGAAAACTAAGATTAGGGATGTTATTAGAAGAGTTAAGGATATCTTATTTAGCTAATAATAAAGCTTACACTCTTTCTGGCGGCGAGAGAAGAAGGTTGGAAATTACAAGAGCTTTGGCTATAAATCCATTGTTTTTACTTTTAGATGAACCTTTTAGCGGTATAGATCCTATAGCTGTTGCTGAATGTCAGGATATAATCTTAGAACTTAAAAACAAAGGTATTGGCATACTGTTAACCGATCACAATGTTAGAGAGACTTTGGCTATAACAGATAGAGCTTATATAGTTTCTGAAGGCAGCATTCTTCTTTCAGGAGATGCAGACCACCTGATAAATGATGACAAAGCAAAAAAAGTATACCTTGGAGAAAGGTTTAAGATGTAAAAAATAAAAGGGGGATTATTTTGAAAACTACAATAACCGGCAGACATTTTGACATAACTGATGCTTTAAAAGCACATATAAATGAGAAAATTGATCATTTAATTCAATATGTTGATGATATAATAGCTATCCATACTGTATTGGAGATTGAAAAACATCTGTCAGTAGTGGAGATCAATTTAGATCTTAAGAGAACTCATTTCAAGGTTAAAGAGAAGAGCGAAGATATGTATTTAACAATAGATGCTTCTTTTGATGTCCTGAAAAAGCAGATTTTAAGGTACGAAGATAAGATAAAAATGCATAGACATAAAGATAAGGATTTAAAAGATGAAGATAAAGATTAAAAGAATTAATACAGTTGAGAGTGATTTAGAAGTTTACTTAGGTTGCAAAGAAGTTGAACCACTTAGAAAGAAGGTTGAACTTGATTGGCAGAATAGAGTTGCGATTCCTGGGTATAGAAAAGGTAAAGCTCCGTTTGAGATGGTCTTAGCTAAGCATAGTTTGGATATCGAAAAAGATATTAAAGACAGCGTGGTTTCACTCTTCTATAGAAAAGCTATGGAGGCTTCAAAAGTAGAGCCAATCTCAGCTCCAGTATTGTTGGATGTTGAGCAGAGCAAGAAAGGTGAATACAAGTTTATTTTAAAGATAGAAGAGGCTCCTAGGTTTAAATTATTAAAATATAAGAATATAAAATTAAAGAAGAAGGACGTAGATGTAGGAGAAAAAGATATTGAAAAAGTTTTAGACGACATTAAGAGAGAGAAAACCCAATGGTTGGATGTTGAAAGACCATCCTCTCTTGAGGATATCATTGTTGTAGACTTAGAAGTACAACCAAAAGACGGTGCTTTAGATAAAAAAGAGAATCTTTCACTTTATTTAAGTAAAGAGAATATATTTTCTGAATTATTAGATAATCTTGTAGGTTTGAATTCTGGAGAGATTAAGGAGATTAAACTTAATGTGCCCGATGATTACAGGGATAAGAGTATTGCCGGGAAGGAATGTGATTTTAAAGTCAGCGTTAAGATAGTTAAAGAGAAAAAAGAGCCTGAGATTAATGATGATTTTGCAAAAGAAATTGGAGGTCATAAGAGCGTCGATGATTTAAGGGATTTCATAAAGCAGGAGTTAAAAAATCATCGTACCCACGAGGCCGAAGCTGATTTAGAGAATAGTCTCATAACCGATCTTATTGAAAATTCTAAGATGGAGTTGCCGTCTCAACTTTTGAATCGTCAAATCGATCTTTCAGTTGAGGATATAAAGATGCGGTTGCTTTATAGGGGTTTTCCGAAAAAAGATATTGATACTCAAAAAGATATGATATTAAAAGAGGCTGAACGAGAGGCTGAGAGAGAACTTAAAACCTATTTCATCTTAAAAGAGATTGCTCAAAAAGAGAGCATAGTTATCTCAGAACAAGAACTAAGTAAGCATTTAGAGGATTTAGCCAAACGTCAAAACATTACTATTGAAAAGCTCGAAGCTACTCTTAGAAAAGAAGATAGGATAGATAATATAAAAGCTGGATTATTAAGGAAAAAAGTTATAGAATTTCTAAAACAGCATGCTGATATAGCTAATATTAAAAACGGAGGTGAATAATGCCTATTAAGTCCCAAACTCTCGTTCCTATGGTAGTTGAGAAGACTGGCAGAGGTGAACGTGCATTCGATATATACTCACGGTTATTAAAAGATAGGATAATATTTATAGGTACTCCAATTGATGATAATGTGGCAAATCTTATTATTGCCCAGATTCTTTTCTTGCAATCTGAAGATGCAGAAAAAGATATAAGTCTTTATGTGAATTCACCTGGAGGTTCTGTTACGAGTGGCCTTGCTATTTACGATACTTTGCAGTTTGTGAAACCTGATATCTCTACTTATTGTGTAGGGCAGGCAGCAAGTATGGGCGCTATATTGCTTATGGCAGGGACTAAAGGTAAGAGGTTTTCTCTTCCTCATTCTAGAATAATGATTCATCAGCCTTGGGGTGGAGTGCAAGGAGCTGCAGAAGATATACATATTCAAGCTAAAGAGATATTAAGATTAAGAGACGAGATAAACGATCTAATAAAGCTACATACCTCTAAATCAATTGATGAAATAAAAAAAGATACTGATAGAGATTTTTTTATGAATGCAGAGGAAGCAAAGAGTTACGGTATAATAGATGATGTTATCTATCCCAAAAAGAAAAAATCTTAGATAGGAGGATCAAAGATGGTTAAACCTTACAAAAAACGTCTTTTAACACCAGGCCCAACTCCTGTTCCTGAGGAAGTTCTGCTTGCTCAAGCAGAGTCAACAATTCATCATAGAACAGATGAGTTCCGTGTCATATTTAAAGAGGTGTCAGAGGATCTTAAAACAATATTTCAAACAAAGAATCAGGTTCTAATTCTATCTTCTTCTGGAACCGGGGCCATGGAAGCTGTGGTTACCAATATAATGCAAGAAGGTGTAGAGTTTATACCTATTGTTGGAGGAAAGTTTGGTGAAAGATGGGCTGAGATAACTACAGCTTATGGAGCAGATTCTAACATTTTAGAAGTAGAATGGGGTAGTGCTCCTAGCTTAGACGACATAAAAGAGAAACTAAAAACAGGTGAAAGCCGTAAGGTTATCTTAACTACGCTATGTGAGACATCTACTGGTGTAGTCTACGATATAAAAGGTATAACTGCTTTAGCTAAAGAGTTCAATGCTTTGGTTGTGGTCGATGCTGTTAGTGGTTTAGGTGCTGATGAGTTAAGAATGGATGATTGGGGTATAGATGTAGTTGTTAGTGGTTCTCAGAAAGGTTTGATGCTTCCTCCGGGGCTTGCTTTTATAAGCCTCTCTAAAGAAGCAGAATCTTTGATAGAGAGTGCTGATTCACCCAAGTATTATTTTGATCTTATAAAAGCTTCCAAATCTGCTACTAAGGCTGATACTCCTTGGACTCCAGCTGTAAATATGATAGTGGCTTTAAGAAAAGCATTGAAGATGATACTTGATGAGGGTATTGAGAATGTTTGGGAGAGACATGCTGATCTTGCTGCCATAACACGTGAGGCAGTCACTTCTTTAGGTCTTAAGGTTTTTGCTCAGAGTCCTTCAAATGCTGTGACCAGTGTTTTGGTTCCAGCAGAATTAGACTCTGCAGAGATGGTTAAATTTATTCGCAAAGAGTTTGGTATAAGCATAGCTGGTGGTCAAGCGGCTTTAAAAGGTAAAATAATTAGAGTTGCTCATTTAGGCTATATAAATCTTTTTGATATTTTATCAGGTATTGCAGCTATTGAATTTTGTTTACATCATTTTGGGTACAAATTTAAACTTGGGGCTGGAATTTTAAAATTAGAAGAAGAGTTTCTTAAAAGGTATAAGAAGGAGGCTTAAGGTGGTTAAGGTTTTAGTCAGCGATAATATAGCTCAGGATGGGATCGACATTCTAAATGAAGCAGGTATTGAAGTAACAAAGAAAACTGGATTGAGCGAAGAAGAGCTTGTAAAAGAGATAAAAGGTTACGATGGTATCGTTATTCGCAGCGGAACTAAAGTTAAGGCTTCAATAATAGAGGCTTCAGATAATCTTAAAGTTATAGGTCGTGCCGGGGTTGGTTTAGACAACGTAGATGTTGATGCTGCAACAAAAAAAGGGATCATTGTTATGAATACCCCGCTAGGTAATACTATATCTACTGCAGAGCATACAATGGCTGTTATTCTAGCTTTGGCTAGAAATATACCTCAGGCCAATCTCTCTATGAAAGAGAATAAGTGGGAAAGAAAGAAGTTTATGGGCAAAGAGCTTTATGGAAAGGTTTTAGGAATAGTTGGGTTAGGGAGGATAGGCAGGGAGGTGGCAAAGCGTGCTATTGAATTTGGAATGAAAGTTCTTACATTTGACCCTTATATCTCTGAAGAGATAGCATCTAAGATTGAGGTTGAATTGGTTGAGTATAATGACCTATTAAAGAGGTCAGACTATATAACATTCCATATACCTTTATCTGACAATACATATCATATGCTTTCTGATAAAGAGTTTGAAATAATGAAAGACACAGCCTACGTAATAAACTGTTCTCGTGGGGGAGTTGTAGATGAAGAGGCTTTGTACAAGGCTTTATCAGGGAAGAATATTGCTGGTGCTGCTTTAGATGTTTATGAGAGTGAGCCGCCAGAGAATAGTCCGCTTCTTGAGCTAGACAATATTGTTCTTACTCCACATTTAGGAGCGTCTACCGAAGAAGCTCAGCTTAACGTGGCTGTTGAGGTTGCAGAACAGGTTAGAGATGCGTTGATAAATAATATTGTAAGAAATGCTGTAAATCTCCCAACTATTGAACCTGAGACAGCCGAGGTTTTAAAGCCTTATTTTGATCTTTCTGAAAAGCTGGGTTCATTGTTGGGTCAGCTTGTAGAGGGCAATGTTAAAAAGGTTGAGATAAAATATAGTGGAGATATATTAGAGTATAACGTCGCTCCTCTATCTGCAGCAGTACTTAAAGGTTTTTTCTCACCAATACTTGCTGAATCTGTTAATTATGTTAACTCTCTTGCTATAGCTAAAGAGAGGCATATAAGCGTAGAGGAAGTTAAATCTTCAAAGGTTCATAATTTCAATAATTTAATTCAAGTAATCGTTGAGACTAATAAAGAGAGGAAAGAGGTTGCAGGTACACTCTTTAGCAACAATAATCCTAAAATAGTCAATATTGACGGCTACTATCTTGAGGCACCTCCAGTAGGTAATATGCTTATTATATATAATGAAGATAAGCCTGGAGTTATAGGCCACATAGGTACTGTTTTTGGTAAGAATAATGCTAATATATCCAGCATGATTTTTGGTAGAGAGGAGCCAGGAGGTAATGCTTTAATGGTTTTAAATCTTGACTTGACTATTGATACTACAGTTATAAAAGAGTTGCTCGATTTTAAATACATACGTATTGTAAAAAGAATCAAACTCTAAAATCTCATTTTGCCGTTAAAAAATAAATTACAGGAGAACTATGAATAGAATATTGATTGGTACACAATGGGGAGACGAAGGAAAAGGAAAGATTATAGACTGGCTAAGTGAAGATGTCGATGTAATTGTAAGATATCAGGGTGGGAACAATGCTGGCCATACAGTAGTAGTAGGAGAGAACAAGTATGTATTCCATCTTATCCCCTCAGGTATATTACATAAGGATAAAGTCTGCGTTATAGGCAATGGAGTAGTTATAGACCCTGGAGTATTGATAGAAGAGATAGAAGATATAGTCTCTAAGGGTTATAAGGTTGAACCGGAGAATCTTATTATAAGCGATAGAGCTCATGTTGTATTTCCATATCATCGAGTTTGGGATAAACTGAAAGAGAATCAGCTTGGTGATTTAAAAATAGGTACTACTGGTAAAGGTATAGGTCCTTCTTATGTTGATAAGTTTGACCGTTTAGGTATTAGAATGATAGATCTTTTAAATAAAGATACTTTAAGTAAGAAATTGAAGACGAATCTCGAAATTAAGAATAATATTTTAACGAAAGTATTTAATTATCAAGAATTTGATTTAGATCAGATCTATAATGATTATCTTAGCTATGCAAAAAGGCTGGGTCCATTTATAAGAGACTGTGCTCTCTATATTGATAAGGCTTTTAAAGATGGTAGAAGTGTGCTATTTGAAGGTGCTCAAGGAACTTTCCTAGATATTGATTTTGGTACTTATCCTTTTGTAACATCATCTTCGACTCTTTCAGGGGGAGCATGTATAGGTAGCGGAGTAGGTCCCACAAGAATAGATAAGGTTATCGGGGTTGCAAAGGCTTATACTACCAGGGTAGGAGAGGGGCCTTTTCCATCTCAATTTGATGATGATTTAATGGAAGAGATTAGATCTAAAGGGAATGAATTTGGAGCTACAACAGGAAGAGCCAGAAGGTGTGGTTGGTTTGATGCTAGCATGGTTCATTATGCTGTAAAGATAAATGGGATAGATGAGATTGCTTTAACAAAGCTAGATGTTTTAGATAGTATGCAAAAGATAAAAATATGTGTTGGTTACAAGTATAATAGCAAAACTTATCAGTACCCTCTTGCTGATTTTGATTTTTGGCAGGAAGCTGTGCCTATATATGAAGATATTGATGGTTGGTGTGAAGATACAAGTAAGGCAACCTCTTTATCTGAATTGCCAGCTAATACGATAAATTATATTAATAGAATATCTGAATTAATAGAAGCTAAAATATCTATAATATCTGTTGGCTCTAAGAGAGCCCAGACTTTCTACTTAGAAAGTTAGAGCTTAAAATTTCTACTATAGAATAATATTAAACATTTAAATTTTATTAAAATTAGGGAGAAAAAATGAAAGAATTACTTTGGCTGGCTCCGGTAGGTTCTATATTAGCACTTCTCTTTTCTGCTATTGTTGTAGTCTGGATCTTGAGAAAAGATGAAGGTACTGATAAAATGATTGAGATTGCCAACGCTGTTAGAGAAGGTGCCAGAGCTTATTTAAAGAGGCAATATACAACTGTAGCAATATTCTTTTCTTTGGCATTTGTTTTCCTCATGATAATAGCTAAACAGGGTTATATAGCTATATTTGTACCCTATGCATTTATAAGCGGCGGTTTTTTCTCAGGACTAGCTGGTTTTATCGGTATGAAGGTTGCTACTAACTCCAGTGCTCGTACGGCAAATGGGGCGCGTAAGAGTCTTAATGCTGCTTTAAAAATAGCTTTTCTTTCAGGTTCTGTTATGGGTCTTGTTGTAGTAGGTCTAGGACTACTAGACCTCTCTATCTGGTATTATATTTTAAATTTTTATTACCGCAATATGGAGACAAGTGCAAAAATATTCAATATTACTTCAACAATGTTAACCTTTGGTTTGGGAGCTAGTTCTATGGCGCTATTTGCTAGAGTAGGTGGTGGCATATTTACAAAGGCTGCTGATGTTGGGGCTGATCTTGTTGGTAAAATAGAGGTTGGTATTCCAGAAGATGATCCCAGAAATCCAGCTGTTATTGCAGATAATGTAGGTGATAATGTTGGTGATGTCGCTGGTATGGGTGCTGATTTATACGAATCTTATGTAGGGTCAATAGTTGCTACCATGGCTCTTGCTGTTGCAGCTGGGTTAGGAGTTAAAGGGGTAACAATACCGATGACAATGGCTGCTTTAGGTGTTATTGCATCAATAATAGGGATAATTACTGTAAAAAGTAAAGAGAAGTCTACTCAATCTGCTTTACTTTGGGCTTTAAGAAGAAGCACTTTCTTATCAGCTATACTGATATCAATTATGGGCTATTTCTTAATTACTAGAGTATTAGGTTTTGAACATATAGGAGTATATTATTCGGTTATAACAGGACTTTTAGCCGGGATATTAATAGGTCTTTCAACTGAGTTTTATACCTCACATAGATACTCTCCAACACGTTTAGTAGCTAAATCAGCTGCTACTGGCCCTGCGACTGTTATTATCTCAGGGCTTTCTGTTGGGATGATCTCTACTTTAATTCCAGTAGTTACAGTTGCAATAGCTATACTTCTAAGCTTCTATTTTTCAGGCGGGTTCTCGAATTTTAATATTGGCCTATATGGTGTAGGAATATCTGCTGTGGGCATGTTAAGCACTTTAGGTATAACTCTAGCTACAGATGCCTATGGTCCTGTTGCTGACAATGCTGGAGGTAATGCTCAGATGGCTGATCTTCCTTCTGAAGTTAGAGATAGAACGGATGCTTTGGACTCTCTAGGCAATACTACAGCTGCAACAGGCAAGGGATTTGCTATAGGATCTGCAGCTTTAACTGCGCTGGCTCTTATTGTGGCTTATAAAGATAGACTTGAGTTTTTGGGTGCTGATTTAGATTTGTCATTGTTAAATCCAAAGATAATAGTAGGGTTATTCATAGGAGGAATGCTACCTTTTGTATTCTCTTCTTTGATGATGAAATCTGTTGGTAATACAGCTGCAAAGATAGTTGTTGAAGTAAGAAGACAGTTTAAAGAGATAAAAGGTTTGATGGAAGGTAGCGCTAAACCTGATTATGCTCGCTGCGTTGAGATAGTAACCTTAGCATCACAAAAGCAGATGATATTGCCGGCTGCTGTAGCATTACTCTCGCCGTTATTGGTTGGAATAATTTTTGGAGTCGAAGCTAATATAGGACTACTGATTGCATCGCTTGTATCTGGTTTTGTTCTTGCTATTATGTTGGCAAACTCTGGGGCCAGCTGGGATAATGCAAAGAAATATGTTGAAGAGGGTAATTTTGGAGGTAAGGGTTCTGATGCACACAAAGCTGTTGTAGTTGGAGATACAGTTGGAGACCCTTGTAAAGATACAGCAGGGCCTTCGATAAATATACTCATTAAAATAATGTCTATGGCCTCTATAGTTTTTGCTGCACTTATTCTTAATAAGACCTTACTTCCTTGACGGTTTAAAGTAGTAGTGTTAATATTTGAAAGTGACAATTTTAAGATAACCTTAGGAGGTGTTAAATGTTTAAAAAAAGCTGGCTTATTCTATTAGCTGTTAGTTTTATATTTTCAGGATGTGCTCTTACTTTTAAAAAAACACCACCGCAAGAGATTGAAAAAGTACAGACAATGAAGAGAGAGTTGCAGCGCTTGAGGATTGAGATTGAAAGATTAAAATCCGAAAAGAATCAAGAAATAAGAGAATTAGAATTAGCAAAAGAGAGTCTGGAAAGCAGGTTTAAAAAAGAGATAGACAATAGAGATGTAAATTTATCCTTAGAAGAGAAGGGTTTGGTCTTGAGATTTGTCGCTGAGGTCTTTTTTGACTCCGGCAAAGCTGAATTGAGACCTAAAGCATATGCAATGCTTGATAAGGTTGGGGCGTTTCTTGAAAAAGACGTACCTGATAGGAAGATCTCGATAGAAGGCCATACTGATAATGTTCCTATAAAATATTCACCATGGAAGTCTAATTGGGAGCTGTCTGCAGCAAGAGCTTTGAGTGTACTACACTATTTTACTGATAAAAAAGATTTGAACTCTAATCGTGTGCAGGCTACCGGTTATGGTGAATATAAGTCTATTGCTCCAAATGATACTAAAGAGAATAGGCAGAAGAACAGACGTGTTGAGATAGTTGTTCTCCCAAAGAAGCTTACCAAGGTTCGGGCTGAATTTTTAGAAGAACTTGGCAAAGCATTAGAAGATCGTCAGAGAAGAATCAAAGAGTACGTAAAATAACAAGGAGGGTCTTAAATGAGAAAGATTCACATTGGTCTTGCTTTTATTTTAGTGCTTATTCTCCTCTGGGCTTTAGTGGAGAGAAGAGAGGTTTCTAAGCTTACTGAACAGCTTCATAAATCAGAATCAAACTACCTTACAACTGTTAAGAATAGTACTTACTTAGAAGATAAGATAAAAAGTTTTCAGGAAAAAATAGATAGTATTACCATTAAAAAAGATGAGCTTTTTAAGGTGAATAAAGCAAAAGAAGAGTATATAGATGCGCTTGAAATTAAAATTAGAGAAGCTACAAATAGCATAAGTCAACTTAAAGATAGGTTAAGCAAGCTAGAGGAGTCTTTAATTGGGGTTGAATATCAGGGTATACCAGGTGTTCAGCGCTAAAGTTTTCTAATATTTATCCATGATCTCTTCTGCCAGTATTCCAAGACATATAGCAATTATAATGGATGGTAATGGGCGTTGGGCTGCGAATAAGGGATTTCCCCGAAAGTATGGCCATAGCAGAGGAGTGAAAACAGTTAGAAGGGTTATCGATCTTTGCTTAGATTTAGGAGTAGAATT
>CAYRCW010000012.1:12587-18528 GCA_964422895.1 uncultured Planctomycetia bacterium
AAGGCTATAAAAAATTATAATAAGCGCAGGAGAAAATATGGAGCTATTTAAGAGTAATCTAATCAAGAGAATTATCAGTAGTTTGGTGATAATTCTGGCTATGTTTTGGGTCTTGATATTTGCCAATATATTTATATATTTCTCTTTGATTGTTGTAATTGCTACTATTGCACTTTGGGAGTTTTATAGGTTAGTTGCTAAAAAATATGGTAGTATCTATCCGGGTATTGGTTTTATAGTCTCTTATCTTCTTTTCATAGCTTCTTTAAAGAGTAGCCTTGGTTTCGAATATCTCGTGTATCCTTTCTCTTTTGCATTAATATTGTTATTTCTTTATCAAATGATACGAAAGACTAATAAGGATGCAGCGATATGCTTGGGTCTTACTATGTTAGGACTGGTATATATAACTATACCAGCTATATTTCTAATAAAGATTAGGATGCTTCAGGGAGGGATATCTTTAGTGGTATACTATATCTGCGTAATCAAGGCAACAGATATAGGCGCTTATCTAGTTGGAGTAAAGTTCGGTAAACGGCCTTTGATTCCCAGAATAAGTCCTAAAAAATCTATAGAAGGTTTTATTGGTGGAATTGTATTTGCGATAACAATTGCTTATCTAGCTTCGATCTATTTAGGGGTGATACCTTTCTATCATACTATAGCCATAGGTTTCATTCTAGGTATATGTGCTCAATTTGGAGACCTTTCAGAGTCAGTACTTAAACGTGATGCTGGAGTAAAAGATTCTGGTAAGATTATTCCCGGCTTAGGAGGAGTTTTAGATTTAGTAGATAGTATCTTGATAGCCTTGCCATTTTACTATCTTTATGTTGATATATTTATAATAAAATGAAGAAGATTGCAATCTTAGGTTCAACAGGTAGCGTTGGTAAGCAGGTACTTGACGTGGTAGCAAAAAACAGAGATCTTTTTAGTGTAATTGGTTTAAGCGCTAACAGCAACATAGGTCTTTTAAGCCAGCAGGCCTTAAAGTTTGGGGTAGATAAAGTTTTTTTAAACAGAACTGTAAATTCAAAAGAACTACCTTTGGATGTTGTTAAATCTCAGAGTGACTTCTTAGATTTTTTAGCAACTGAGGGTATAGATCTTCTGATTTTGGCTTCATCTGGTACCGATACAATAAAGCCGCTAATATTTGCTTTAGAAAAAAATATTGATATAGCTATTGCAAACAAAGAGGCGATAGTAGCAGCAGGAACAATTATTAATAGTATAAGAATAGAGAGTAGCTCTAAAATAATACCTTTAGATAGTGAGCATAATGCTATATATCAGATGCTTAGTTTTAGTAATAAAGAGGAAATTTCTAAAATCTTTTTGACTTGCTCAGGAGGTCCATTCCTTGGTTTTTCAGATAAAGACCTTGAGAGTGTATCTTTAGAGATGGCACTTTCTCACCCTAGGTGGGAGATGGGTAGCAAGATTACAATAGATTCAGCTACTCTTATGAACAAAGGTTTTGAGATAATAGAAGCTCATTATCTTTTTGGACTTTCTGCTGATACTATAAAGGTTATAATTCACCCAGAGGCAATTATACATGCTATGATAGAGCTGAAAGATGGGGCAACGTTTGCCCATATAGCTCCGCCTGATATGAGAGTTTCCATAGCCTATGCTTTAGGTTATCCCATTAGGCTTGATTCAGGGTTAAGGGTTAATTGGAATAATCTCGGAAAAATGAGCTTTAAAAAAGCGTCTAGAGAGAGCTATCCTGCTTTAAGGATAGCTTACGATGTTCTGGAGCGCGGCGATAGTTTGCCAGCTTTTGTTGTTAAAGCTGACGAGGTCATAGTTGATGAGTTTTTAAAATCACATATATCTTTTAAGGATATAATGCCTTCTCTCGAAGAGGCTGTAAGAAGGCATGATGTTTGTAAAATAAAATCACTTGGAGATATTGAAAATATTTTTAAAGATGCAGAAGAAATATCTGCTAATATTATAAAGGAGGTTAGTGAGAGATGATTCTAGCTATACAAGTTGTAATTGCTTTTGGTTTTCTTGTGCTTATTCATGAAGCATTCCATTTTATTGTTGCTAAAAAGATGGGCGTAGCTGTAGAGGTATTCTCCATTGGCTTTGGCCCAAAGATTTTCTCTTTTAAGAGTGCTGAGACAGAGTATAAGATATCTTGGATTCCCCTTGGAGGTTATGTAAAGATGGCCGGAGAAGACCCCAGAGAAGAGCTTAAAGGCCTAAAGAATGAATTTCTCTCTCAGCCTCCTGGCAGAAGAAGCCTTATTGTAGTGGCTGGACCGCTTGGGAATTATATCTTAGCTATTGTAATTTTCTTTATACTCTACAGCAGCGGATTTCCTACCATAGGCACAACTATAGGTGGATTTAAAGAAGGATATCCTGCTCAGAGCTCAGAGTTAAAGATAGGGGATAAGATAGTTGCTGTTGATGGTAGTAGTGTTAAAAGTTGGGAAGATTTAATAGCAGAGGTTCATCCAAGACCAAATCAGGAGTTAGATATAACAGTAGTGCGTGACAAGGGTGAACATGTCTATAGAGTTAAGACCAAAGATCAGGAAATATTGGACTTAAATGGGCAGAAGAAGATAATAGGGTTGTTGGGTATATCACCGGATAATGAGGATATATTTACACAGAGATACGGTCCTTATAGGTCTCTTAAAGAGTCAGCAGTAACGGTAGTTGATATTTCTGCTAAAACTTTAAGAGCTGTTTTAAATATGATTATAGGCAAGATATCTTTTAAAGACTCAGTTGCTGGTCCAGTAGGTATTATCCGCATGTCTTATAAGATGGCCGAGATGGGACTAAGCTATCTATTGTCTCTCATGGCTTTGATAAGTATTAGTCTTGCTATATTTAACTTGCTACCGATTCCAGTTTTAGATGGAGGACATCTATTCTTTATTTTAATAGAAAAGATACGTCGTAAGCCTGTATCACTTATTGTTCAGGAGAGATGTGCCAAGGTTGGGATGAGTTTACTACTAGCCCTATTTTTATATATTACTTATTTTGATTTAATGAGAGTATTTTTTAAATGAAAAAGATGAGAGTAGTAAAGGTTGGTAATATTAGCATTGGTGGTGACAGCCCGGTCTCTATACAGACAATGATTAAGAAGAGTCCTGATAACTATGCTCAGATAATAGATGAGATAGCTAAGTTAAAAGAGTCTGGAGCTGAAATTATAAGAGTTGCTTATAGAGATAAGAGTGAAGAAAAGGATATTTCCAGGATAATAGCTAAAAGCGTATTGCCTCTTGAGGTAGATATCCATTTTGATTCTGAACTTGCTCTGTCGGCCATAGAACTGGGTGCAGATGCAGTAAGAATAAATCCGGGCAATATATCGAAAGATGGTTTAAGAGATGTAGTCTCTTTGGCTAAAGAGACTAAGATACCGATTCGTGCCGGGGTTAACATAGGTTCAGTTCCTGAAAGTTATAGAGAAAAATATAGCCCTGTTGACTCTATGCTTGAGTTACTTAGAGACTATATAAGCTTTATGGAGAGCCTTGATTTTAAAGATATATTTCTTTCGCTTAAAGCTGATACAGTAAGAGATACATACTTAGCTAATATAAAGGCGGCCTCTATCTTTGATTATCCTCTCCATATTGGTGTTACTGCAACAGGGTCAGGTTTAGCTGCTGTTGTTAAATCAAGTATTGGTATTGGATCTCTTCTTATGCAAGGGGTAGGAGATACTATAAGGGTCTCTTTAACTGAATCAACATTTAGAGAGGTTGAGGTTGCAAAAGAGATTCTCTCATCTTTAGGGCTGCGTAGATTTGGAATAGAACTTATATCCTGTCCTGGATGCGGTAGAGCTCAGATAGACATATTAGAGCAGGCTAATATAGTAAAGAGAGAGTTAGATAATATAGAGACAGATAAATATATAAAAGTTGCTGTTATGGGCTGTGAAGTTAATGGTCCTGGAGAAGCAAAAGATGCTGATATAGGTGTTGCAGGAGGTAAAAACTGTGCTATTCTATTTAAAAAAGGAGAGCAGGTTAAGAAGATTGAGGTTGCAGAGATTAAAGATGTTTTAATTCGAGAAATAAAGGAAATGATATAGTATGAGGTTTTCAGAGAGTCTGATACCAACGGTAAAAGAGGTACCCAAAGATGCTGAGGCCATCTCGCATCAGCTGATGCTTAAGTCAGGCATGATAAGGCGCTTAACTTCAGGGTTTTACTCTTACCTCCCTTTAGGATTTAAGACACTTCTTAAAGTTATAACTATAGTAAGAGAGGAGATGGATAAGACTGGCGCTCAGGAGTTATTACTTCCGGCAATACACCCTAAAGAACTGTGGCAGAAGAGTGGTAGGTTGGAGACCCTAGGTGAAGATATGATTCAGTTTAAAAATAGGTCTGGTAAAGATATGATACTGGGACCTACTCATGAAGAGATTATAACCTGGCTGGCGTCAAGAGAGATAAAGTCTTACAAACAGCTACCTTTAACATTATACCAGATTCAGACAAAGTTTAGAGATGAACCCAGACCAAGATTTGGAGTCATAAGGACCTGTGAATTTATAATGAAAGATGCCTACAGCTTTAATGCTAGCTGGGACTCTTTAGATGAAAGTTATAGTAAGATGCATCAGGCCTACTGTAATATATTTAAAAGGTGTGGGCTTAACTATCTTAGCGTTGAAGCTGATCCAGGTATAATGGGCGGGGATATATCCCATGAGTTTATGGCTCCGTCAAAGTATGGGGAGGATCTAGTTGTAACCTGTTCAGACTGTGATTATGCTGCAAGCTTAGAGATTGCAAGAAGAGAGGAGAGGGGGGTAGCAAAAGAGGGTAGCTCTAAAGAACCTTTAAGCGAGGTTCATACTCCAGGTATTAGTTCTATAGATGATGTTTCAAAAGTTTTAAAAGTTTCAATTAAAAATATTCTTAAAACTATAATATATAAATGTGATAATGATTTTATAGCTGTAGTTGTAACTGGAGATAGCGATGTCAATGAAGTTAAGCTGCGTAAAGCTCTTAAATCCAATGAGCTTAGAATGGCAACAGCCTCTGAGATAAAGATTGCAACTGGAGTGGATATGGGGTTTTCAGGGCCAATTAATTTAAAGCTAAAGATATTTGCCGATTTTGATGTCAAGGGTATTTCAAGTGCTGTTGCAGGAGCAAATAAGAGAGACTATCATATAAAGAATCTCTCAGAAGGGAGAGATTTTAAGATAGACGAGTTCTTAGATATAAGAGATGTCAGAGATTCTGACCTCTGCCCTAAGTGCGGTAAGCCTCTTAAGATTCAAAATGCTATTGAGATAGGCCATATATTTAAGCTTGGAGACCGCTACAGTAAGCCTCTTGAAGCTTTATTTGTAGACGATAAAGGTAAGAGCAGCGAAATTATTATGGGATGCTATGGTATAGGTATAAATAGGATAGCAGCTGCCTATATTGAGCAGAATAATGACTCTAAAGGTATAATATGGAACAGCGCTTTAGCGCCTTATAAGATTATAATCATAGCTACAAATATAGAGGATGAGCAGATAGTACAGAAGTCCCAAGAGTTATATAAAGCTCTTAAAGAAGCATCTGTTGAGGTTCTCTTTGATGATAGAGCTATTAGAGCTGGCAATAAGTTCAATGATGCCGACTTAATAGGTGTACCATATCAGATAATTGTAGGAGCAAAATACTTAAAAGAGGGTAAGTTTGAGTTTAGAAAGAGAGGCCAAGACTCTTCTTTAGAGCTTAAAAGTATAGATGAAGTATTAGACAATTTAGAGTAGTTATATGTTGACATATAGAAGAAAATCTATTATTATTTGCATTCGTACCTCATTTACGGGGACGTCGTCTAGCCTGGCCTAAGACCCCAGACTGTCGATCTGGTGATCGCGGGTTCGATTCCCGTCGTCCCCGTCTTTAATCAAATAATAGATGC
>CAYRCW010000013.1:0-18340 GCA_964422895.1 uncultured Planctomycetia bacterium
AAGGCGGTAAAACAGTAGGTGCTGGGGTTGTTTCTGAAATAGTAGAATAGAGAGAATATAAAGATATGGCTAAAGAGACTAAAACTAAAACGAAAATAAGGATCAAGCTCAAGGCTTACGATCATAGATTGATAGATCAATCTGCAGAGGAGATAGTAAATACTGCGAAGCGGACAGGAGCAAAAGTTTCAGGTCCGATACCGCTGCCTACTCGTAAAGAGATATTTACTGTTATTAGATCTCCTCATGTCTTTAAAAGGTCCAGAGAGCAGTTTCAGCTCTGTACTCATAAAAGACTTATCGAGATGTTAGATCCGACTGCTAAAACTATTGATGCTCTAAGGAAATTAAACCTTCCTGCAGGGGTATATGTGGAGATAAAATAATATGGCTGTTGTAAAAGGTTTATTGGGTAAAAAAATAGGGATGACTCAGATTTTTAAAGATAACAAGGCTTTGCCTGTTACAGTTATCTCTGCAGGTCCCTGTTATGTCATGGCTATTAAAAGGAAAGAGATCGATGGTTATGATGCTATAAAATTAGGGTATGGACAGGATAAGCCTAAAAAGAGAAGAGCAACTAAGCCGCGTTTAGGTGAATTTAATAAATTAAAATTAAAACCTTTAAAAGATGTGCGTGAGGTAAGGATAGAAGACAGTTCTGTACTAGATAATTATAAAGTAGGTCAAGAGTTAAAAGTAAACATTTTTAAGCAAGGTGAATTTTTAGATGTTATCGCACGTTCTAAAGGCAAAGGTTTTCAAGGCGGTGTAAAACGTTGGGGATGGCATATTGGACCTAAGTCTCACGGTAGTAGATCACATAGAGCCATAGGTTCTATAGGTCAGGGTTCATCTCCATCTCGTGTATTTAAAGGTCTTCATATGCCAGGTCATATGGGTGATGATAAGGTTACAGTTCAGAATATAGAGATAATGGATTTAGATCTCGAGAATAATCTCATTTTGGTTAAAGGTAGCATTCCTGGAGCTAGAAACTCTAAAGTCGTGCTAAGAAGTGCTAAGAAAAAAGAGGCTGAATTTTTTGAACCTCAAGAGATAGAAGACCTGAAAGATGTTGAGAAAAACCAAGAGATAGTTGATGGTGCAAAAGAGGTAAAAAAAGAAGTGGAGGAAATTAAAAATAGTAGCGAAGATAAATCTAATGATAAAGAGAGTAAAAATGCTGTAGATGATAATATAAAGGAAGAAGAGAAGGAAGAAGAAGTAGGAGAGGTTAAAAAAGAAGAAATAGAGGAAAAAACTGAGGAATTAAAGAAAGACAATGAATAAGACTGATTACACAATAGATGTTCTTAATATTGCTGGCGATAAACTTGAAAGCATCAAGTTGGATAAAGAAGTATTTGATGGAAAAGTCAACAGAAAGCTCTTGCATCAGGTTATAACAGCTTATCTTGCAAACAAGAGACAGGGTACGGCTTCGACTAAGACGCGTGGAGAGGTTAGCGGTGGTGGTAAAAAGCCTTGGAAACAGAAAGGTACTGGACGTGCTAGGGTAGGTAGTAATAGATCTCCTATCTGGAGAGGTGGCGGAACTGTATTTGGACCCAAGATGAGAGATTATTCTGTAAGGATTCCTAAGAAGATGAAGACAGAGGCTTTGAAATCTTCCTTAAATGCTAAATTTATAGATCAAGAGCTGATCTTAATTGAGGATTTTCAGCTGGATGTCCCCAAGACTAAAAATTTTGTTAGTATAATTAAAAATCTAAGTTTAGATAAATTAAAAACTATTTTTGTTTCGGAGATTGTGTCAGAGAATATGCGTCTCTCTTGTAGGAATATAGATGGTGTTTTTATAAAGAGCTCTCAAAATTTAAATGCTTATGATGTTTTGAATTGTAAAAAGATAATACTGTCTAAAGGTGCTTTAAGTAAAGTTAGCGAGAGGATAAAAAAGAGATGAATGAATTTAAAGTAATAAAAAGATTATTGACTACAGAGAAAGGCGCCATGCTCTCTCAGTATAATAAATATACGGTAGAGGTTGATAAGAGAGCTAATAAGATAGACATAAAAAAGGCTGTTGAGAAGATGTATAAGGTTAAGGTAGAGTCAGTTGCTACGGTTAAGATAGTTCCTAAACCAAGAAGGTTAAAGTGGACTGAACCAGGCAAGACTTCTAGTGGAAAGAAAGCAATAGTAACCCTAGTTAAGGGCGATAAGATAGAATGAGGTAATTATGGCTATTAAGAAAAGAAGACCACTAAATCCATCGTTGAGATTTCAAAGCTACTCTGATTTTAAGGAGATAACAAAGAGTAGTCCTGAGAAGTCTCTTATTGAGCCTTTGAGCTCGACAGGTGGCAGGAATAATCATGGTCATATTACTGTACGTAGGCGTGGTGGTGGAGTAAAAAGGCGCTATAGAAAGATTGATTTTAAAAGAGATAAGAGAGATATGGAGGCAAAGGTTATAGCAATTGAATACGATCCTAATAGAAGTGCTAGGATTGCATTGCTAGAGTATACAGATAAAGAGAGAAGATATATTATTTGGCCGTTGGGCTTAAAAGTTGGCGATACTGTTATATCTTCTGAGAATGCTGGTATAAAACCTGGAAACTCTATGCCTATTAAGAATATTCCTAGTGGTATATCTATACATAATTTAGAGCTAGCAGAAGGTAGAGGAGCTCAGGTTGTACGCTCTGCAGGTTGCTGGGCGCAAATCATGGCAAAAGAGGGTAATTTTGCTCATATAAAGATGCCTTCAGGAGAAGTGAGGCGAGTAGGTATAAATTGCTATGCAACTATAGGGCAGGTAGCAAACTCTGATCATATGAATATAACTATAGGAAAAGCAGGAAGAAATAGATGGCTTGGAAAGAGACCTAAAGTTAGAGGCGTAGCTATGAACCCGGTAGACCATCCTATGGGTGGTGATACAGCTGGTGGTAGGCCGTCATGTTCTCCATGGGGTTGGCCGTCTAAAGGTCTTAGAACGCGCGATAAAAAGAAGCAGTCTAATAAATTTATTGTAAAAAGGAGAAAATAGTATGCCTAGGTCGTTGAAAAAAGGTCCATTTGTAGATGAACATTTGATGAGAAAAGTGGGAAAGGTTTCTAAAAGTGGCGAGAAGAAGCCTATTAAAACTTGGTCTCGTCGTTCAACTATAATACCAGAATTTGTAGGTCTTACTTTTGAGGTACATAATGGTAGAAATTTTATCCCTCTTCACGTAACAGAGAAGATGGTTGGTCATAAACTAGGAGAGTTTGCTCCTACTAGAACTTTTAGGGGACATAGCGGTATTAAATCAAAAGCAAAGATAACTAAAAAATAAGGTACTATTATGGCAGTTACAAAAGCACATGCACGGTTTATTGGAATCTCACCTTTAAAGGTAAGATTGGTTTTAGATGTTATAAGAGGGAAGGATCTTATTCTGGCTGAAGGCTTACTTTTAAATATGAATAAAAAAGGAGCTAAAATCGTAGTCAAGCTGCTTAAGTCTGCAGCTGCAAATGCTAAGAATAATAACTCTATTGAGAGAGAAGATCTTTACATATCAAGCACCTATGCAAATCAGGGTCCTGCTTTAAACAGGTTCCGAGCCGCTACCATGGGTAGGGTTGCTCCAATAAAGAGGAGAACGTCCCATATTACAATAGAGCTTGATTATAAAAAATCAAATGCAATAACGACTAAACCTAAGGTTGCAAAAGGAGGAAAGAGATAAATGGGGCATAAAGTACACCCTTTTGGGTATAGACTTGGATATATAAAGCAGTGGAAATCTAGATGGTTTACGCAGCCTGAGAATATAAAGATTTTTATAGGCGAAGACTATAAGATACGTAAGTATATTAAAGGCAGCTTAAAATATGCCGGGATCTCTAGTATAGAGATTGAGCGTTACCCTGAAAAAGTAAAGGTTATTATACATACTTCACGCCCAGGAGTTATCATAGGTAGACGGGGTGTTGAGATAGATAAAATTCAAGAAGCTTTACAGGTTATTGTTAAGGATAAAGAGGTTGTAATTGATATAAAAGAGATTAAGATTCCTACTGCAGATGCACAGCTTGTTGCTGAAAACGTTGCATTTCAGATGGAGAAGAGAGTTTCGCATAGAAGAGCTATGAAGAGAGCTATACAGATGGCCAATGAGAATGGTGTTAAAGGTATAAAGATCAATTGTTCTGGTAGGCTTGGTGGAAATGAGATTGCAAGAGCAGAGTCTTACAAGAGCGGTAAGGTCCCTCTTCAGACTTTAAGAGCTGATATAGACTATGGTTTTGCCGAATCAAAGACTACGGCTGGATTAATAGGTGTAAAAGTGTGGATATATAGAGGCGATGCTGTTTTAGAGAAGGAAGATATAGGAGAGGAGTCTTAAGCTATGGTTTTAATGCCTAAGAGAGTTAAGTATCGTAAGACCCAACGTGGAAGGCGTAAGGGTATATCTAAAGGTGCTTTGAAGATAGCATTTGGAGAGTTTGGTCTTCAGGCATTAGATAATGCTTGGATCACAAATAGACAGATAGAGGCTGGCCGTGTTGCTATTATGAGGCGTCTTAGACGTGGCGGTAAACTATGGATTAGAATGTTCCCGGATAAACCTGTAACAAAGAAACCTCTTGAAACAAGGATGGGTAAAGGTAAAGGCGCTGTTGAGAGTTGGGTAGCCGTTGTTAAAAGAGGAAGGATTATCTTTGAACTTGAAGGTGTTCCAGAGGATTTAGCTCGTCAGGCTTTTAAGCTAGCTTCAGATAAATTGCCTATAAAATGTAAGTTTATAAAGAGAGAGATGCTATGAAGGTTAATGATTTAAGAAATATGACTAATGAAGAGCTTAACCATAAGCTCGAAGGCTTATATGATAAAATGTTACATCTGCGTAGTGATATTAAGGTTGGTAAGCTGCAGAAGCCTCATGAAATTAGGATTTATAGACGCGACATAGCGAAGATTAATACATTAATCAATGAAAGAAGTAAGGAAAAAAAGAGTGAGGTTGTATGATGAATAATGATAGAGTTAAGAGAAAAGAACTTACGGGAGTGGTTATCTCTGATGCAATGGATAAGACTCTCGTGGTTAGTGTAGATAGGATGGTAAAGCACCCTATTTACAAAAAGAGAATTAAAAGAGTTAAAAGATTTAAGGTGCATGATGAGAAGAATGAAGCTAAAAAAGGTCAGAAGGTTAAGATAGCAGAAACAAGACCTCTTTCAAAAGAGAAGAGGTGGAGATTGATTGAGGTTGTGAAATGATACAGATGAGATCAATGTTAGATGTTGCCGATAATTCAGGTGCTAAGAAGATAGCTTGTATTAAAGTAATAGGACGTTCTAATAAAAAGTTTGCTTCAATAGGCGATACTATTACTGCTTCAGTAAAAGTATCAACGCCAGATGGGACTGTCAAGAAAGGTGAGGTGGTTAATGCTGTAGTTGTTAGAACCGCTTTTCCAATCAAGAGAAGAGATGGTTCTGTATTAAGATTTGATAGTAATGCTGCTGTTATCATAGATAAGCAGAAAAATCCTAGAGGTACTCGTGTATTTGGCCCTGTGGCTAGAGAATTACGAGATAAAGATTTCATGAAGATAATATCTTTAGCACCAGAAGTATTATGAGGAGTATATTATGGAGAGGTTAAAGAAAGGCGACAATGTTGAAGTTATTGCAGGTAAAGATAAAGGTAAAAAGGGCAAGGTCTTAAGAGTATACACTAAAACAGGAAGAGCTTTAGTTCAGGGTGTCAATATAACAAAGCGTCATATGAAGCAGAGATCTCAGGATACTCCTGGAGGAATTATCGAGCTAGAGAGCCCGCTTGCCTTAGCAAATATTCTTCCTATCTGTGGTAAGTGTGGTAAGGGTGTTAAGGTTGGTTTTAAAGTTTTAGAGGATGGTGGAAAGATGAGAATATGTAGAAAGTGTAAAGAGGCTATATAATTATGCAAACAAGACTTTATAAGATGTACAAAGAAAGCATTACAGCAGAGCTTAAAGAGAAGTTTGGATATAAGAATATCCATCAAGTTCCTGCTTTAAAAAAGATAGTTGTTAATATGGGAGTAGGTGAAGGAGCTAAAAGTCTTGAAGTTTTAGAGAAAGCGATGGAAGAGCTATCTGCGATAACTGGTCAACAGCCTGTAATGCTCAGAGCTAAAAAATCTATTGCCAATTTTAAAATTAGGCGTGGAGATCCTGTTGGATGTAAAGTTACTCTACGTAGAGATAAGATGTATGAGTTTTTAGATAGATTGATCAATGTTGCCTTGCCTCGTGTGCGAGATTTTCAGGGTATTCCCAGCAACAAGGGTTTTGATTCTGGGGGTAACTATACTTTGGGACTTAAAGAGCAGACTATATTTCCTGAGGTCAATCTGGATAAAGTAAAAAGAGCTCAGGGTATGGATATAAGTTTTGTTACAACTGCTAGTAGTCGCGATGAGGTTCATGCACTACTATCTGCATTTAATTTTCCGTTTAGGAGGAAATAGTATGGCAAAGAAGTCTCTGGTTTTAAAACAGAAGAAAAAACAGAAATTTAAGGTAAGAGAGTACAACAGGTGTCAGATCTGTGGTAGAAGGCATGGTTATATAAGGAAATTTGGTCTTTGTAGAATCTGCTTCAGAGAGATGGCGCTTAAAGGTGAACTGCCTGGTGTTAAAAAGGCCAGTTGGTAGGAGGTTTAAATGAGTATATCAGATCCTTTAGCAGATGCTTTTGTTAAAATTAAAAATGGATATAGAGCGGATAAAGAGAGCGTAGATATTAAATTCTCTAAACTGCTTCTTAAAGTTGTAGAGATTTTAAAAGCAGAAGATTTTATTAAAGAATTTAAGGTTATGGAGGATGATGTACAAGGTTCTATCCGCGTATACCTTAAGTATTTAAGTAGGAATAAACCTGCTCTTAGAGATATAAAGAGAATATCTAAGCCGGGCTGTAGGGTATATGTAGATAAAGACAATATTCCTAGGGTCTTAAACGGAATAGGTCTTGCTATATTAACTACTTCAGGTGGTGTTTTTAGTGATGAAGATGCCAGAAAGAATAATCTGGGCGGTGAAGTTATCTGCCAAGTATATTGAGGTGTAAGAATGTCACGTATAGGTAAAAAACCGATTAATATTGATTCTAAGGTAAAAGTGAAGATAGACAATTATGTTACTTATGTCGAAGGTCCTAAGGGTAAATTAGAGTTTTCTACTCCAGAAGGAATCACTGTTGAGGTTAGCGAGAGTCAGATTGAGGTAAAAAGAGAGAGTGATGAGAAAAAATTTCGTGCTCTCCATGGTTTAACTAGGGCACTTATAAACAATATGGTGATAGGTGTAACGGAAGGTTTTGAAAAAGAGCTAGAAATTATAGGTGTAGGTTATAAGGCTCAGGTTCAGGATAATAAATTGAGTTTACAGATAGGTAAATCTCATCCAGTAGAATATCCTGTTCCGGAGGGCATATCTATTGAGACACCCAAACCTACTATTGTTATTGTCAAAGGGATCGATAAGCAGTTTGTTGGAGAAGTAGCTGCTGAGATAAGGGCCTATTATCCTCCTGAGCCTTACAAAGGTAAGGGGATAAGATATAAAGGCGAATATGTGAGAAAGAAAGCAGGTAAGGCAGGGATTAAATAATTATGGAATTAAAAACATTTATTAAAAAGAAAAGAGCAGCACATAAGAGACGTCATAATAGGGTAAGAAGAAAGGTTGTAGGTACTCTAGAGAGGCCTAGGCTCTCTATTTATATCAGCCTATCTTATATATACGCACAGCTTATAGATGATTTTAAGGGTCAGACTCTTGCCTCGTTCTCTTCTCTAGATTCAGAGTTAAAGGATAAGGTAGGGTCTAAGACTTCTTTGGAGGCTGCTAAAATAGTAGGAGCTCGTATCGCAGAGAAGGCTAAGGAGGCTGGAATAAATAAGGTTGTCTTTGATCGCGGCGGATATAAGTATCACGGAAGAGTGAAGAGTTTGGCCAATGCGGCAAGAGAAGTAGGATTGGAATTTTAAAGGAGGTATATAGTGCCTGAAAGACAGGGAGTTACATTGTTGGAGAAAGTTATTGCTATTAATAGAGTTACAAAAACAAATAAAGGTGGTAAGACTATATCTTTTAATGCTCTTGTAGCTGTTGGCGACGGAGAAGGTCGTGTGGGTATTAGTCTTGGTAAAGCACATGAGGTTGCTGAAGCTATTAAAAAGGGTATAAAATCTGCACAGAGAGATATAGTTGATATAAAACTATTAAATTCTACTATTCCTCATGAGGTTATTGGTAGATTTGGTGCTTCTAGGATCATCTTAAAACCTGCTTCAGCTGGTACTGGAGTTATTGCTGGTGGAGTTGTCCGTGCAATATGTGAGATGGTAGGAATAAAGGATATTCTTACAAAATCGTTAGGGTCTCCTACTGCTATAAATTTGGCAAAAGCCATGTTAAATGGCTTAGAACAGCTAAGAACTAGCAGGGGTGATTTTGAGTTAGCCGAGAAAAAAATAGATGTAGCAATAGAAACAGAAGTTCAAGAGGTGGAAGATGCAGCTAAATGATTTAAAAGCACCTCCTGGTGCTAGGAAGAATAGAAAGAGAGTTGGCCGTGGAGTTGGTTCGACTAGAGGCAAGACTTGTACTAGAGGAATGGGTGGGCAGGGAGTTAGGAAGAGCCCAGGTATACCAGCCTATTTTGAAGGTGGACAGATGCCGCTTATTAGAAGAATTCCCAAGAGGGGTTTTAATAATAAGAGATTTGCTCGTTCTTTTCAGATTGTCAATCTCTCTGATTTAGAAGGCTTAGAAGTATCTGATCTAGATCCTAAAGTCTTAAAAGACAATGGTCTTATAAGATATACTAATAAACCAGTAAAGGTTTTGGGAGATGGCCAATTAAAGAAGAAAATTAAAATCTCTGCCCATGCTTTTAGTAAAGTTGCAAAAGAGAAGATAGAGTCTAATGGTGGAGAGATTAAGGTGATAGAAAAAAATGATTAGAGGTTTAGCTAATACTTTTAAAATCAAGGATTTAAGGCGTAAGATTTTGATAACTCTAGCACTTATTGCTGTATATAGAGTAGGTTCTTATATTCCTACCCCAGGTATCAATGGTCAGTCCTTATCTGAGTTTTTTAAGAGTCTTGCAGATACACCAGGCGGTACCCTTTTAGGTATGATAAATATGTTTAGTGGTGGTTCAATGAGAAGACTTACTATATTTGCACTCGGTATTATGCCTTACATATCTGCTTCTATTATATTGCAGGTTCTGACTCCTATTGTCCCGGCCTTAGAAAGACTTGCTCATCAAGATAACGGTAGGCAGAAGATAAATCAGTATACGAGATATTTTACAGTTATAATTACGATTTTTCAGGCTTTCTTTATAGCTCTCTGGCTTGAAAACCCTCAGTATTTTCAGGGTTATCAAATAGTGTTCAATCCAGGCTGGAGTTTTAGATTCACTACTGTACTCACACTTGTTACAGGTACTATGTTTATAGTCTGGTTAGGAGAGCAGATAACAGAATTTGGTATAGGCAATGGTATCTCTCTTATAATAACAGCAGGTATCATATCAAGAATTCCTGCGGCTATGATACAGCTTTACTCTCTTCTTGATCCGTTCTCTCCGACTGGAGGTCAGATTCAGCCATTTACTCTGATTATTATGGCTGCAATGCTTGTGCTTGTCGTTATAAGTGTAGTACTGATAACTCAGGGTCAGAGAAAGATCCCTGTCCAGTATGCAAGGCGTGTTATAGGTAGGCGTGTCTATGGTGGACAGAGTACCTTTATCCCTTTACGTATGAATCAGGCTGGAGTTATACCTATTATCTTTGCACAGTCTGTATTGATGTTCCCGGCTACTATTGGAGGCTTTATTGATAATCCAGTTGTCTCTAAAATAGTATCATTGTTTAGTCAGCAGAGTATTTTATATTATATTTTCTATAGTGGTCTCATTGTATTTTTTAGTTATTTCTATACAGCTCTTGTGTTTAATCCTAAAGATGTTGCAGAGAATATGAAGAAATATGGCGGCTTTATTCCAGGGGTTAGACCTGGCAACAATACTTCAGACTATCTAGATAAAATTATGACTAGAATTATTTTACCTGGAGCAGTATTTCTTGCAATTATCGCAGTATTGCCATCAATAATATCTACTATTCTCCATATTCCTTTCTTGGTAGCAAGCTTCTTTGGAGGTACTGGTATATTGATTATTGTAGGTGTATTGTTGGATACAGAGAGACAGATTGAATCACAGCTTTTAATGAGGCAATATGAAGGATTTATGAGAAAAGGTCGTATTAGAGGTAGAAGATGAGCAGACATTTAAATATGATTATCATGGGTTCTCCTGGAGCAGGAAAAGGTACGCAAGCTGATTTAATAGTGCGTTACTACAATATAGCCCATATTTCAACAGGTGATATGTTTAGAGAGATATTAAAAGATAGTAATAGCGATATTGCTATTGAGCTTAAGAGTTATGTTGAAAAAGGAGAGTTAGTGCCAGATGACGTTGTACTTAAGATGGTAAAGATAAAGCTCTCTGAAAAATCCTTAAGTAATGGTTTTATATTAGATGGGTTTCCAAGGACCATGGACCAGACTAAAGGATTAGATATGCTTCTTAAAGAATTAGATATAGATCTAGATCTAGTACTTTATCTTGACGCAAGCGTTGATATAATACTCGAACGTTTAACAGGAAGACGTGTCTGTATACATTGCGGAGCTAATTATCATATAAAATATTCTCCTCCTGCAGAAGAAGGGATATGTGATAGATGTGATGGGGAGCTCTATCAAAGAGAAGATGATAAAGAAGAGACGATTAAGAGACGTTTAGAGATATATGGAGAGCAAATTGAAGATATTATAGATTTTTATGATAAGAAAGGAATTCTGTTTAAAGTCTCAGGAGATTTAAGTGCTCAAGATGTGTTTAGTTATGTTAAAGAGAGATTAAAAAGTATTGATAACAAGGTTATATAATATGCCGACAATGACTATACCTATAAAAGATAAAAAAGAGATATTAGGAGTTAAAGAAGCTTGCTCTAAGACTGCTTCTGTTATGAAGAAGCTTAGTAAAGAGATTAAGCCGGGTATCACTACTGAGTATCTTGATAGAATGGCTGAAAGATTGATTGTCGAATCTCATTGTGAGCCTGCTTTTAAGGGTTATATGGGCTATCCAAAGAGTCTATGCACCTCTGTAAATAATGAGGTTGTACATGGAATACCAAGCCAAGAGCGAACTCTCTCTGAAGGAGATATATTAAGCTTGGATATTGGAGCTGTATATAATGGTTTTTACGGTGATATGGCAGCTACTTTTGCAGTTGGTGAGATAAAACCCGAAGCAGAGAGATTGATTGCTGTAACTAAAGAGTCTTTATATAGCGGTATATCAGCGGCTTTAAGCGGGAACACTTTGGGTGATATATCGTCAGCTATACAGAATTATGTGGAGAGTAGGGGATATTCTATTGTAAGAAAGTTTGTTGGGCACGGTATAGGTAGAGCATTACATGAAGAGCCTGAGATTCCTAATTTTGGTTCAGCTAAGACGGGACCTTGTCTTGAGAATGGTATGGTCTTTGCTTTGGAGCCAATGGTTAATATTGGAGATTACAGGGTTAATACACTAGAAGATGGATGGACCGCTGTGACTAAAGACGGTAGTCTTTCAGCTCATTTTGAACATACTATTCTTATCTGGGGCAATAGACCTCAGATTTTAACGGAGTTTTAATATGGCTAAAGAAGAAGCTATTCAAGTAGAAGGTAAGATAAGAGAGACCCTACCCAATGCAAATTTTAAGGTAGAGATTGAGGGTGGGCATGAAGTGTTAGCGCATGTATCTGGAAAGATGCGTATGCATTATATTAAGATATTACCTGGTGACAAAGTATTGCTAGAGCTATCTCCGTACGATCTTACCAGGGGAAGAATAATCTACAGGAAGTAATAAGGTGGTTTTTTTATGAAAGTAAAATCGTCGGTACGTAAAATTTGTAATAAGTGCAAGATTATAAAAAGAAAAGGTGTTTTAAGGGTTATTTGTACTAACCCAAAGCATAAGCAGAAGCAAGGATAATAATTTAATATAAGAAATGGTAAAAGTTTTGATTAGGAGGAGAGTATGGCAAGAATAGTTGGAGTTGAACTTCCTAAAAATAAGAGAATAGAGATTGCTTTAACTTATATTTTTGGAATCGGTTCTACAAGAGCCCAGGAAATAATAAAGGGATGTGGTATTGATAGTGGTAAAAAAACAGATGATTTAACTGATGATGAGGTTGCTAAACTAGCGGAGTTTATACAGAAGACATATACTGTAGAAGGAGAACTTAGACGTGAGGTTCAGCAGGATATAAGACATTTAATTGAAATAGGATCTTATCGAGGTAGAAGACATAAGTTAGGCCTACCTGTAAGAGGTCAAAGGACAAAGACAAATGCTAGAACGAGGAAAGGTCCTAGTGCAGTTAAGATAAAGAGGAAGAAAAAGGAGGCTTAGTTATGGCTCAGCAGCCAAAGAAAAAAGTTAAAAAGAAAAAGATTACAAGAAGAGTTGAGTATGGAATTGCACATATTCAAGCTACTTTTAATAATACAATTATCACTATAACTGACAAAGATGGCAACGTGCTATCTTGGTCTACAGGTGGAGTTGCTGGATTTAAAGGGACTAGAAAGTCAACTCCTTTTGCTGCTCAGATTGCAGCAAAGCAGGCTGCAAAGCGTGCTTTAGAGTATGGAGTTAAAGAGATTTCAGTCTATATAAATGGTCCTGGCGCAGGCAGAGAGACAGCTGTTAGATCTCTCCAGGCAGCAGGTCTTAATATAAGAGTTATTAAAGATATAACGCCGATACCACATAATGGGTGCCGGCCACCAAAAAGAAGAAGAGTTTAAGGAGGAGTATAAATGAGTCAACTAAGAAGTGGAGTTTGTAGGTTATGCAGAAGAGCTGGAATGAAGCTTTTCTTAAAAGGCAGGCGTTGTAATACTGATAAGTGTTCAGTGGACAAGAGGCCTTACCCTCCAGGTCAACACGGGAAGAGACGTATAAGGCACTCAGATTATGGAGTTCGTTTAAAAGAAAAACAGAAGGTTAAGAATATTTATGGTGTAAGTGAGAAGAGGATGAAAAAGTATTATCAAGTTGCAGCCAAAACAAAGGGTGTGACTGGTGAGATTATGCTTCAACTTCTCGAAAGACGTCTTGATAATGTTGTTTTCAGGTCAAATCTAGCTTTAAGTAGATCTCAAGCTAGAGAACTTGTTAATCACGGCCATATATACCTTAATGGAAGACGAGTAAATATTCCTTCTTGTTCTGTGTCTGTTGACGATGCTATAACGGTCAAGAAGAGAGATGCTTCTAGAAAGATTATAAAAAACAATGAGGAGATGGCTGAAGATAGGCCTATCCCTTCTTGGTTAGAAGTAGCTAAAGGTAAGTTGGAAGTAAAAGTAAATAGTCTTCCTAGTAGGGAAGATATAGTCGTGCCTATTGAAGAACAGTTTATTGTTGAATTTTATTCCAGATAAGGAGGATTAGATATGGGAATAAGAATGAAAGAATTTGCGATGCCTACTAAGATAGAGTGGGATGAGAATAGCTATTCTTCTACTTATGGTAAGTTTGTTGCTGAGCCATTTGAGAGAGGCTATGCTGTAACAGTGGGCAACTCATTGAGACGTATATTGCTCTCCTCTATTGAGGGTAGTGCAGTTACTTCTATAAAGATAAAAGGTGTAGATCATGAGTTTTCTGCTATAGATGGAGTTCTTGAAGATGTGGCTCAGATAGTATTAAATCTAAAAGGATTAGTCCTGAAATCTCATTCTCGTTCTCCTAAAAGAGTTACTTTAAAGGTATCTAAAAAAGGGGATTACAAGGCTAGCGATATTACAGTAGATGAGACGATAGAGATTATCAATCCTGAGCACCATATCTTAGCAGCTACTGAGAATATAGATGTTGATATAGAGATGGAGGTAGGACGTGGTCGCGGTTGGGTTCCAGCAGCTAAAAATAAGAGCGAAGATGACTCTATAGGAGTTATTGCAATTGACTCTCTGTTCTCTCCTGTTACAGGTGTTAATTTTAGGATGGAGAATACACGAGTCGGAGCTGTGACTAATTACGAGAGACTTATAATAGAGTTAAATACAGATGGAAGCGTTGAGCCTAAAGAAGCCTTAGTTTATGGAGCCTATATCTTACAGAGGCATCTAGATGTATTTACGCAGATGGGAGAAGTTGTTGAAGAGGAAGAAGAGGAGACAGTAGATACATTAGATCAAGATCTATTTAATAAGATCAAAATGCCTATAACAGAGTTGGAATTGTCTGTTAGGAGCGCTAACTGTCTTAAAGATGCTGATATAAATACAATAGGAGACCTTGTTCAATTAACAGAACAGCAGCTGCTTCAGCATCGTAATTTTGGTAAAAAATCTCTTAATGAGTTGCAGGCTATTCTAAAAGAGATGAATATGTCTTTTGGAATGGAATTGCCCCAAGAGATAAAGATGAGATTGCAGGAGGAGGCAGCATAAATGAGACATCGCAAAAAGATAATATTGTTATCTAAGCCAGCTGATCAGAGAAGAGCTCTAATCAAGAGCCTTGCTATATCGCTAATCAGAGATGAAAGCATAAAGACTACTTTTAAACGTGCTAAGGCTGCATCTCGCCATATAGATAAGCTTATAACTTTAGGTAAAAGAGGCGACATACATTCTAGAAGAGAGGTTTATAAGTTATTACAGGATAGGACTTTAGTTAAAAAGCTCTTTGATGATGTTGCGCCTCGTTTTAATGGTATAGACGGCGGTTATACACGTGTTTTAAAGGCAGAAAATAGACGTGGCGATAATGCTTTAATGGCTATTCTTGAGCTTACAAAGATAAAAGAAGAGATTATTACAGATAAGAAAAAAATGAGACGCTTAAGGAAAGAGAAGAAAGCCAATAGAACAGAAGAAGAGCTTTCAGGTGATATAGGAGACGTGGAAGTAGAAGAAGAGAAGGTTTCTAAGAAAAGTAAACCTGAAAAGGAAGATAAAACCAAAAATAAGAAGCAAGCAGATAAAGGTTCTAAAGATAAAGAAGAGAATAAGGACGATAAGGATAAAGGTTTTTTCCAAGGCTTAAAAGGATTTTTAAAAAAACCTAAGAAATAGAGACAGGTCGTCTCTCTTAAGATTCTAAAATAGATAGCATGGATTTTTCAAAGAGAGCAAAAAGTATATCAGCTTCGCAGACCTTAAAGATTACCTCTGTTATAAAGAGGCTTAAGAGGGAGGGGAAGTCTGTAATAAATTTTGCGGCAGGTGAGCCTGATTTCGATACTCCAGATGAAATTAAATCCTATGCTAAAGAAGCTATTGATAGTGGTTTTACAAAGTATACTCCAGTTGCAGGCATTCCTGAGCTAAGAGAAGAGATTGCAAAAAAGTTTAAGATCCAAAATAATCTCAAGTATAGTCTAGACGAGATAGTTGTCTCTAATGGAGCTAAGCATTCCCTGACTAATATCTTAATGGCTCTTATCGATGAAGGGGATGAGGTGATTATAATGGCTCCTTATTGGTTGAGTTATTCTGAGATGGTTAGATTGTCATCAGGTACTCCAGTTGTTGTAAGTTTTGGTAGGGAGAGTGGTTTTAGGCCTGATTTTGAAGTATTAAAAGCAGCTATAACAGAAAGAACAAAATGTATTATATTAAATAGCCCCACCAATCCTACTGGCATGGTTTGGAGAAAGGATGAGTTGCAGCAACTTGGTGAGTTAGCCTTAAAGAACAATGTTCTTATTATAAGCGATGAGATCTATGAGCACCTTGTGTATGACGGTGAACATATATCTATTGGTTCTATTTCAAATGATATATTTAAGAATACTATAACAGTAAATGGCGTTTCTAAGTCTCACGCTATGACTGGCTGGAGAGTTGGGTGGATAGGAGCGGATTCAAGCTTAATATCAGAGATAACAAAGATACAATCTCAGATGACTTCAAATGCATCTAGCATAAGTCAGAGAGCTGCTCTTGGGGCTTTAAAGATGGATGAGAAGTGGTTCTCTTTTATAAGGGAAGAGTTTAGAAAGAGAAGAGATTTAATGATGAAGCTATTAGATGATTATGGTATCTCTTTCGTAAAACCTGAAGGCGCATTCTATCTATTTATGGATATATCAAAATTTAAAAGCGGTTCTTTTTCTTTTGCCGAGGAACTTTTAGATCAAAAATTAGTTGGACTTATACCGGGTGCTCCTTTTGGAGCTGATGATTATGTCCGCTTAAGCTATGCAACGTCAACGGATGAGATAAGAGAAGGGGTAAATAGGATAGGAGAGTTTTTTAATGGCTAAGACTATCTCTGAAAAGATATTTAGCCTTAAATCTAAATCTGAAGCAAAAGCTGGAGATATAGTGCGAGCTGAAATTGATTTTGCCCTTTCGCAAGATGGAACTAGTTCGCTCGTAATAGACTCTTTTAATGCTCTTGGAGCCAAAACCTTGAAGGATCCTAAGAGATATGCTTTTGTCATAGATCATAGCGTACCTTCGCCCAACATGGGTGTTTCAAATATTCATAAGAAGATAAAAGATTTTGCTGCTTCTACCGATGCTATAATGTATGCAGAAGGGGAGGGAGTTTGCCATCAGGTTATTATGGAGCATGGGCATGCTTTACCATCAAATCTTGTAACTGGTGCTGATTCTCATACATGTACTTATGGTGCTCTAAACTGTTTTTCGACTGGGATGGGTTCGACAGATATCGCTATAGTTGCTGCAACGGGAAAAAACTGGTTTAAAGTTCCCAAGAGTGTAAAGGTTGTCTTAAAAGGTAGGTTGCCTCAGGGTGTATTTTCAAAAGATATAATACTATATATCGCAGGTGCTCTTGGAGCTAGTTCATGTACTTATAAGGCTATTGAATTTGAAGGTGAAATTATCTCTGACCTAAGTATGGCGGCCCGTTTTACGATAACCAATATGGCAGTTGAATTAGGTGCAAAAGCTGGGTTGATGAATTTTGATGATAAGACAGCAGAATGGTTAAAAAGTAAGACTGATAAGACTGATTTTGATATTATTAGCTCTGATAGTGGGGCTGAATATGAGTGGGTCAAAGAGTTTGATCTCTCTAATTTATCTCCTCAGATAGCTAAACCTCATCAGGTTGATAATGTTGTTGATATAGATAATCTTGTTGGTGCTAAAATAGATCAGGGTTTTATCGGTACCTGCACTAATGGAAGATTGGAAGATTTAGAGTTAGCAGCTCAGATTCTTAAAGGTAAGAGGGTTAAAGCAAGGTTAGTGATAGCTCCGGCGTCTAAGAGTGTCTTGGCTCAGGCTCAAGATAAAGGCTTTATAGATATATTCCTTTCCTCAGGGGCGTTGATACTTCCTCCCGGATGTGGCCCTTGCGTAGGTACTCATGGAGGGGTGCCTGCTGATGGAGAGAGTGTGATATCAACTGCAAATAGAAATTTTAAGGGTAGAATGGGTAATCCAAATAGCCTTATATATTTAGGTTCTCCTGCTACAGTTGCGGCGTCAGTCCTAGAAAGCAAGATTACTAACCCTCTGAGGTATTTAGGTCTATGAATGATATGATTAAAAAAAGAAAAAAAGTCTATTTACTTTTAGTTTCTGTAATTATTATGTGTGCTGTTTTTTCTTATCGTTTTTCTTATCGTAGTATAGATTTAAAACAGTATCAGGCTATAGATTTAGGGCTGAATATAGAACAGATAAAGACTTTCCTAGGAAGTCCAATTAAGATTTCTAAGCATTACTGCTCTTGTCATGGCGCATCGGAAGTCTGGCGTTATAATATAAAATTTTCTTTACTTGCAGCAACAGTATGGTTTAAGTCTTCAGACGATGGTTCCATGGTTGTCTTTGATAAGGTTTGGGGCTTTATCTCTTAGTGGTTCAAAACTATTTAAAAATTACTTGCAGTTTGGTTGTTTTAATTGTATTATTTAAAAATCATGGATAGAAAAGGTTGGGTTTTAGTAAAATTATTGTTGATAATAACTGGAGCCCTGATTTTTATCTACCTTATTACTCCGAGATTTCAAAAGAGTATATACCGCATGCGTGACTTAACTACTCAAGCAAATCTAGAATCGATAAGAGTGGCTCTCCTGAGCTACTACAAGGATAAAGAAGAGTGGCCCTCTTCTCTGTCCCAATTAAAGCCAAGCTATCTGAAGAGGATACCAAATGAATTTTTATCTTCTGTTAAGGGTTCTTCAAAGATATCGATTGCCAAAAAAGAGGCCGATCTTGTTT